>CAYNBL010000155.1:0-4198 GCA_964395205.1 uncultured bacterium
CAGCCGCACGAACTCTGACTAAACGAACCGTATCCTGAGTGGCTTTGCATAATGCAAGGATTGTCGCTTCGTTTAGATAATCACCAAGTGTTGTCGCAGCTGATGAGCGAACAAGGGGAGAGGACGTCTTGATAAAATAGAGTAGGAGAGGAATAACACGCTCATCGTGGATATTTTGCAATCCTCTGATCATTGCGGATTGAATGATCTCATTTGTCGGTAAAAGCATATCGGGAAGAATGTCATTTAAGTTATCAGTATTGCCGTTCCTCAGCTGATCAAGATAGTTCGCCCACATCATGGTCTCTTTTTGGAATTTGCCCGAAAAATGCTCCTGAATGAACGATTCCGACCATTCGGGACTCTCGGTCGTGTGACAGTCATTACAAGCGTTAGGAGAGCTGTATGCGCGTGTGGCAGCCGGTACGGGCGGTCGCATGGAGTGATCGGAGCGTGTCATGCGGGCAAAGGTTGTTTTGGGCATGTGACAGTTGATGCAAACGTTGCCCGGTGATGTTGGCTGGTGATGCGTATGCTCGGTCGCTTGTGCGACTCGTTCGGCGTGACACGGCAGACAAGAGCTATTCGGATCGTCCTTTTGTCTGAAACGACCGCTGGATGTATGGCAATGCAAGCAGTCCATATCACTGTTTTTTACGCAGGGTGACATGAGCCAGCTGGTGTAAGTATAATTTTCACCCAGATCGCGACCATCGGGGTAAAAATCAGGGTGTTCGGGACCGACAAGATCAAAATGCTGAAAGAAATCTTCGCCCGGAATATATTCTTCCGTGAGGGAGATCATTTTTGCATGACAATAGGCGCAAGTGGCATTAACAATGTCTGCCGATGAGCCCCGGGATTGGGTAAAGGTTTTGAGGTACAATGAATCCGGGCTTGTCCCGTTCTTTTGTGCTTCGGTAAAAATACGATTATGTTCTTCTGCCGGACCGTGACAAGTCTCGCAATTGATGCCAGATTCCAGCCAAGTGGTCTCATAACTGTCATTGCTGATATCGTATTTGCTGGTCAATTGACTGACATGACAGGAGAAGCATGCCGTATTAAATGTATAGCGACGGTCCGTCCAGGGCAATGCTTCATCCGGCAATTCCTGATGGAATCGAATACTTGAAGACGTAATATCGAACCATTCACTCTTTTTTACATCATAACCCAGGGGTAAGGTCTGTAGCTTTCCTTTTTCAAGAGGTGTCAGGAAATAATAGACATATTTTCCACCCAGTACGTGCCGGATCGGATATGATCTCATCGTTGAACGTTGGACCATAACTCCTTTTTTACCTGTGAGCTTAAATTGAAATTCATCATTTCCGACGGGTATGTATTTTTCACAAGGAGACAAATGATCCTTCGCAAAAGCGTCCGTAAAATCCATCATGGCACGTCCATGATAGGAACTTTCCCAAAGATCATAAAATCGTTCATGGCAATCAATGCAAGAACGCGAACCCATATAAGAAATGTCTTCCTTTTTTGAGCAGGAAGTTATCACAAGAAGTACAATAATGCTTAGGAGCAGGGTTTTATTATTCATGTTGAATAAAGATATGTGATATCTGCGAAATATTCAAGGAAGAAGTAGGGGCGACTCTAGAGTCGCCCGATAAAACACGGGAGGCTCGAGAGCCTCCCGTACATTTGGATAAATTGCCAATGGTTGATGATATTCAACCACGCTGTGGTTGTGTTTTGTTGGGGAATTTAACACCGGGCTTTGCCCGGTGAGATCATATTGAACTCCTGCGAAGTTCAGACCGCAGAGCGGTCAAATATCGTAGAAAATCGTTTATTCATATAAAAGAACCGCAGAGCGGTTCAATATAGGCATCAAATATGTAATGCTATAAAATAATAGGCATATATTACAATGTACTCCTGGTAACGCAAATTGGTCTTATACATCGCCCAAGGACAAATCCCCAACGATCTTGATCACATTCCCGTCTTTCACCACGTTCAATTCTCTATCGGGGAATGCTTTTGATAGGCGGTCTTTTAATTCTTTGATCGTATCGTTTTCGATCATATCAATTACACTCTTTGGGATATTTTCGAGGGTTTTAAGATCGATATCAACGATATAGCCTCGTCCCTTATCAGATCCAAGCCCCAGGGTAAAATCGCCACGGATATCAAACAGGCCATCGTGAGAACGGTTGGACGTGCTTCCGTGTTTTCTGCGCGCAGGATGCAAATCATATTTATTACCGTAACGTTCCTCAAGGAGGACATCTATTTCATCCAAAACGGATTTTAAGGTTCTTTCCCATTTTATAACTTTCGGGTGACGCATTATTCGTCTTCCAGACTGTGGATAAAAAGTCCGCTTTGCAGTTTGGGCTCAAACCAGGTAGTCTTGGGCGGCATCAGTGCATTTGAATCCGCTACATCCATCAATTGTTTGATGGAAATAGGGTAGAGGGCGAATGCGATCGCCATTTCACCGGCGTTAACCCGTCCTTCAAGAGCTTCCATACCGCGGTTCCCGCCGACAAAATCGATTCTATTATCTTTTCTTATGTCCTCAATACCCAGGATGGGCCTGAGGACCAGATTGGTCAATAGAGCTGAATCAAGGCTTTTTATGGGGTCGGAGAGATCAATAAGTTTTTTCTTTAAGGTCAATCTGTACCATTTGTCGACCAAGTACATGGAAAATTCATGTTCTTTGGTGGGCTTTGCGGAATCCGATGATCTTATTTCTTTGACCGTGAAGACTTTTTCCAGTTTAGTAAGGAATTTCTCTTTTGAAAATCCGTTTAGGTCTTTAACGACACGATTATAATCGATGATCTTAAGCTGGTTGGCCGGAAAGAATACGGCTAAAAACCAGTTGTACTCTTCGTTTCCCGTATGGTTCTTATTTGCATTCCGTCGCATTTTACCCACCATGGCCGAGGCTTTGGAACGATGATGACCATCTGCAACATAAACATAGTTGATCTTTTTAAAAGATTCTATAAGTGTATCAAGAGTATGTTGATCATCCAACAACCACAGTGTATGCCGGACGCCATCCTGTGAGCTGTAATCGTATTCCGGATCTTTGCTTATGTAGTCGCTGATGATAGCATCAATTTTGTGATCTTCGGGATAGGTATAAAAAACCGGACCCGTATGAGCATTGACAACATCGATATGGTTGATGCGGTCCTGTTCTTTATCTTCACGGGTCAGTTCATGGATCTTGACTTTGCCTTCAAGGTAATCGTCAATATGCTGAACGGCGATAAGTCCCGTTTGTGATCGTCTATTCATGACCTGACGATAGATATACATCACGGGTGTCTTATCCTGGATCAATTTATTTTGTTTGAATTCCTGAAAGTTCTCAGCGGCTTTTTTATACACGGCCGAATCGTAAAGATCAGTCTCCGGAGGCAGATCAACCTCGGATTTAACGACATGCAAAAAGGAGTAGGGTTCGATCTTGACTAAAATACGTGCTTCATTGGAATTGACCACATCGTAAGGGGGTGATGCGATTCTTGATGCCAACGATTTTTTGGGACGAAGACCACGAAATGCTTTGATCCTGACCATTATATACCTCTATCTTGAATGACAAGTTGAAAATTAACGGAAAATCTTAAAATAAACAACAATAATCCTATGAAATACAGTGAATTATAGAGAATAATGACAATATGTAAATTTATTAATCTTAGGCAATAATATTTCACTTTGATGATGATTTACAAGGTGATTATTTGTTAAAGTGTGATTTTGATTTATGAATGATAAATAATTATTTATTGAAGTGATGGATGTTTTGCTTGTTCAACCCCTTCAGGGTTGGATATTTTTGTGATTAATTTTTATATTATTGTTCAACCCCTACGGGGTTCAACAAGGTAAGTGATTAGGAACTAATGTTAGAATTTCTGCAGGTTCGAAAAGGCAAATGATTAGGATATATTAGTTTTAGAATCCCAAAGGGATTCAAGAATAATATATCTATCATCATATCAAACGAATCAACCCTGAAGGGGTTGAACAAATTCACATGATAAGTTATTAAGATATAAGTTCAACCCATCGACTTCGCTCAGGGTTGATTTTAATGTTATATCGATAAACCCGGGATTTCATCCCGGGCTATTAAGGGTTTTGCCCCTCTCCCGATTACCAAGACCAAAACAAGTATTATTTTACTAAAATCGGATTTACAGAG
>CAYNBL010000156.1:0-4128 GCA_964395205.1 uncultured bacterium
TGTCTCTTATTTTCTTACCTCAAACTGTCCACTTTACTCTGACGTCAAACAGTGTAAAGGTGTAAGGTGTAAAGGTGTAAAGGTGTAAGGTGTAAGGTGTAAAGGTGTAAGGTGTAAGGTGTAAGGTGTAAGGTGTAAGGTGTAAGGTGTAAGGTGTAGAGGTGTAAAGGTGTAGGGGTTTAGGGTAAATCCGAGCATATTGAATTCTAAACATTATCTTTTACATCGAATAGATCTTTTTCAACATTTCAACATTTCAACATTTCAACAATTCAACAATTCAACAATTCAACAATTTCTTTTCTTCAACTTCTTTAATCTTTCGCCTTTTATCTTTAATCTTCCCTTTGCCTTTTGCCTTATTCGTGTACCACACGAAGGACATCCCCCATCATACCGCTGGCTGTAACAATTGCTCCAGCCCCGGCTCCTTTTATGACTAAGGGGTTAATGGGATAGCGTTCTGAATAGATCGCGACGATATTGTCGGGTCCCGAGAGATTGTAAAAAGGATGTTGAGGATCAATTTCCTGCACCGCGATCCTGATCTTGCCTTCCGAAATATTGGCAATATAACGTAATACTTTTCCATCTTTTTGCAGAACTTTAAGCCGTTCATGCCATTTTTTATCATCTTTTGCAAGAAGTGTCATCGCGTCGTTGATACTTTTGGCTTGCATGCAAGCATCTGAGATCAGTGCTTCCGGATCGGCATCGGACATTTCCAGTTCATAGCCGATCTCACGGGCAAGGATCAGCGCTTTGCGAGCGACATCCATGCCGCCGAGATCTTCCCGGGGATCGGGTTCTGTGAACCCTTGATTTTTGGCAAAGAGAACCGTTTCGGAAAACGTTCTATCGAGTGAAAAAGTATTAAAAATATAGCTTAGCGTACCTGATAGGATGGCTTCGATGCGCTGTATTTTATCCCCGGTCTCTAACATGCTTTGTACAGTGGAAATAACCGGCAAACCCGCTCCTACCGTTGCTTCGTAGCGATATTTCACCCGCTGTTCAAGAGCAGTGTTTCGTAATGAAGAGTAATACATCATGCTTTCGGTATTCGCGATCTTATTTGGGGTCACTAAAGATACGCCGGAAGCGAGAATGTCCCCGTATCGCAATGCAATATCCTTACTTGCCGTACAATCCAGACATATTTTACGAGCGGTCGGATCCTCTTTCATGGTCTTGATAAATTGATCTATATTCGCAAGCTTGCCTTTTTCTTCGAGAGCCGATAAAACTTTTTCAGTGTTCAAACCACTGGCTCTAAGTAGCATTTTACGACTGTTCGTCACACCATTCAATTGTAGTTCGGAATCTTTCAACAGATCAATAAAAGCGGTCGCGACCAATCCGCTGCCAATGCAGTAGATCGCGGTCTTTTCTTTGATCGGAAACAATGAACGATGCAGGACATTGATGGCAGTCTTACTATCTTTACCGTCGATCACGACCGAAATATTGCGTTCGGAAGATCCTTGAGAGATCGCTTTTACATTGATCTTCTGGCGGCCAAGAGCCGAGAAGACTTCCGCGGCAATACCGGGTTTATGCTGCATTTTATCCCCGACAACCGCGATAATTGAGGTATCACTTTCAGGAATAATGGAATCGATCAACCCGGCTTCCATTTCGAGTTGAAAGGTTTCTTCCAGAGCGGCAACGGCGGTATCTGATTTTGCCGCATCGATGGCAAAACAAATACTGTGTTCAGATGAAGCTTGCGTAATAAGAATAATATTAATCTCATGATGGGCCATGCAATCGAATAATCGCGCGGAAATGCCACGCACTCCCACCATACCGCTTCCCTGCATACGTAAAAGGGCAATATGATCGATCGAAGCAATGCCGGTCGCATGAAAATCCGCATGGGTACCGGTATTGGAAATAAGGGTTCCGTCTTGTTCCGGAAAAAAACTGTTCCGGATATGAATGGGGATCTGTTTTTTCATTGCAGGGATCATGGTCGGCGGAAAAATAACTTTCGCGCCGAAGTGCGAAAGCTCCATGGCATCTTCATAAGAAATGGCGGGAATGGCAAAAGCATCGGGTGTTATGCGGGGATCGGCGGTCATCACTCCATCCACATCGGTCCATATCACGATCTCTTTTACATCAAGTGCCGAACCGAGGATAGATGCCGTATAATCCGAACCGCTGCGTCCGAGTGTCGTAGTCTCACCATCCTTGCTCGATGCAATAAAACCGGTACATATGCAGAGTTTATCCATATGTTCAAATCGAGCAATGATCCGTTTGTTGGTCTCTATAAAATCAACCTGCGCGGCACCATATCGTTTATCGGTGATAATGATCTCGCGTGTATCGCAGATTTCACAATTGATATGTCGTGAACGCAAAGCTGAACATAAAAGTATAGCCGAAACACGTTCGCCGCAACTCATAATAAGATCGCGGGTACGCGGCGTTTCTTCGTGTAAAAGAAACAGACCGTTTAAGGTATTGCGCAATTGATGGAATATGTCCGACATACCGCTTAAGGCTTCTTTTCTCAGATCGGACGTGATCAGCGAAAATACGATCTGCTCATGACGGGAGATCAGATCATTTAAAACCCCTTTGTATAAGGGATCACCGCTTTTTGCAAGATCACACAATTCTATCAAGGTATTTGTCACACCCCCAAGAGCAGATACGACAGTAATGATCTGTTGATCTTTTTCTTTATATTTTTCAACAATATCCAAAGCTCGCGAAATACATGCCACGTCCGTCAAAGATGAGCCACCAAATTTAATGATTATTCGATTCATGCAATTCCAAACTTTTAATTGCTTAAAATTTATGCATTTATTCGGCATATTCAAATAATATTTGACATATTTTCATTATTTATTGAATTTGTGGCTTTGTTTTGTGAATTATTGTTGGAATTTACAAATTATTATTTGGGGAATATAAAAGTTCGGGGTACGGGGTGTGGGGTACGGGGTATGGGGGTACTTGAATATCGAATCATGAACATGTGAGCATTCGAACATTTGAAGTGAATATCGAATTTGGATTTACTTCGATTATTCTAATGCTCGAATGTTCGGTGTTCGATTGTTCAATTGTCCTTTGTCAATTGTCCTTCTCTTCCTCTCAAATCTCAGCGCTCAGCGCTCAGCGCCAATAAAAAAAGGCCCCAAGAAAACTTAGAGCCTTTGTTATCTTTGTGCCTTTACACCTTCGCTGAAGCTACGGTGCACAGGTGTGTGAGGTCTTACTTCATTAATACTACTTTTTGGGAATACATCACATCACCCGCGACCATGCGAACAACATAGATACCCGAGGGCATATTTGCTGCATCCCAGGTCAATTCATGTGAACCGGCCTCCACAAATCCATTGATCAACTGATCAACCAATACTCCCTGAGTATTGTAGATATTCAGCACGGCATCGCTCCCTACTCCATACTCCATACTCAGTACTACCCGAGGATTGAACGGATTAGGATAAGCCTTATTCAATGTAAAACTCGCGTTCTCAAGCTTGACCTCAACCTCAACCTTGTCATGCATGACTGCTTCTCCGCCATAAGTAACATCTTCAATAGCATATTCATGTACACCGGGCTCAACCATATTATCGACAAAAGTGTAATTGTGAGGATCCGTACAGGTTCCATTACCGGCAACCCGACCGATCACCGCATCATCGCGATAAACGAGAAAATGTGAATTTTCGGTTTCGCTGGCGGTGGTCCAAGCCAGTTCGACAGAGCCTTTATTTGCATTTGCAACAAATGAAGCAAGAGTAATGGGTGTAGGGACTTCGGTACTGGATAGGGCTGCATCACTGATCGTTTCCGAAATCGGACTGACATTGGGATCAAATACTAGATGACTGTTTTGATGTATGCTACCCTGAATGCTTCCGGTCGCATCTGAAGCTACATCAGCACTTACAAAATAATAGGTCTCGCTTGTCGTGATAGAGCTTGTAAAGCTACTAAAATCAGCAGTAAAATTACCCGGATCATCTACATCAGGGGAACCTAATGGCGTATCAATGCCGGATTCGAAGCTTGCATCTTCCGAAGACCATAAGCGAATATTACTGTACGTCTTCAAAGTTAATTGGACAAATTTCATAGTAAGTTAAGAGATAC
>CAYNBL010000157.1:0-4071 GCA_964395205.1 uncultured bacterium
AGCCTATTCCAATAACAAAAATGTGTATTCCTTGCTGATGCAATATGCGGCCGGTTTCGGCAAATCCAATATTATCGGCTGGTCTGCCTTACAGCTCAAAGATTTACTGCGCAATGGTGACTACGTTTACGATAAAATCATGATTGTGGTGGATAGGTTGCAACTGCGCAGTCAGATTGATTCTCTGATGCTGAACATGAACATCGACAAACGTATGTTCATGGAAGCCACCAATAAGAAAACTTTTCAAGAAGCCTTGGCATCGGATACCCGCATGGTGATTGTGAACCTGCAAAAATTTGGCGCGGTGCGCGAGATGCTGGATGTAGAAGTTCTGCACAGACTGGCGAAAATGCGGATTGTGTTTCTGATTGACGAAATCCACCGTTCCAATGCCGGTGAACAACATGAAGAAATGATAAGTATATTCGACGAACTGCAAAGCCCCTTTGACAATGCAACATATTCAAAGGTGAGCACAAAAAAGAACCTGATTGTTGGTTTTACCGCCACCCCCGATGATCATGCTCTGGCACGTTTTGGCGAATTCAGTGGTTATGCCGAAAGTGAAAAACTCTGGCGGTCATTTGATAGCTACACCATGACAGAGGCGATTGAGGATGGTTATATTCTTAATCCACTCAAAAACATTGTGCCAGTGGCATCCAAGATGTTGTTTGACTTGCCAACTAATGAGATGGAAGGATTCACCGAAAAAGAATTCAAAGACGCACAAAAAAAGCAAATCTATGAAAATCGTGATCGTATTAATGCTATCGCCAAATATGTGGCAGACTTGCTGGTGAAAGACGTGTATCGGCAAATACGCGGAACGGGTAAGGCGATGCTGGCGGTCTATTCCATTAAAGCGGCCATTGCCTATCAATCGGCGGTAACTAAGCATTTCAAGATCTTGGTGCAAGATTCTAAATATGCCAATTATGCCGAAGCACCAATTCATGTTGTGTATTCAAATAATCAGGACGAGCAGAGTGCGACGGGGCTGAATGGGGGCTTGACTGAAGAAAAGGTTATGGAAAGCTTTGCGCTGAACAAAAATGGTTTGATGATTGTGGTGGCAAAGCTGCAAACCGGTTTTGACGAAAAAAAACTACATACCCTCTTTTTGGATAAAGAAATTCATGGCATTAGCGCCATTCAAGCCATTTCCCGTGTTAATCGCACTGCCAAACATAAGAACGACTGCAAGATCGTCGATTTTTCTTATAATAATGTGAATGTGCAAAATATTAAGGATGCGTTTGAGCACTATTCTGATGTGGTGGTAAGCGACTTTGACCCCTTTGGCGATAAGAAGGTATTGGATGTTTTGCTGACAGAATTAAGAAAATCTGACACCTTTGATAAGTTTTTCAGTGTGTTCATGGGGATATACAGGGATGCAGTCAAGCGTGATGATCCTGAAAGTTATTTGGACTTTGAAAGCAGCTTGAAAAAATATATCGATGCGAACCCAAAACACACCGCAGATACCAAAGCCAAGGCCGCACAGTATTTCACTATCCTCAATCGTATTGAATATGTAATTGAGCTAGATGCCAAATATAGCGATCCGAGCTTTTTATTCTTCTGGCGTAAGTTCAATACACTCTACAATATGATGCACCGCAGTGGTGATGTGAAAGACCCGATTGAGGTGTATTTTGATAATCAAATTGGGATTGTTGAAGTTGTTGCTTACGAGCCAAAGAAAAAGGGGAAGAAACCCACCGAAGTTGCAGAGGGCACACCTCCTGGCCTAGGTGGCCAACTTAATATTCTCGCCATCATCGCCGCGCGTAATGAACAAGAAGCCAAAACAGGGGCACTGATCAAGGACTTTGAATCTAAGATTTTGACCTTTTTTAGCTATGTACGTAGTATTATCGAAGGTGAGCGACTGATCATAAAGATTAAATCGCATGTATCTGAAACTGAAGTTTATGACGATTTTTCAAAAATATATCGCCAATACAGGGCACTCAATCGACAGACTGTTGGGGATTACTTCTTCAAAGAAACCGAAGACCTGGTAGATAAGCTCTGTGATGATTTCGAGGTAACCGTGCATGATACCAATGATTGAAAAGACTTGTATTTGCCCTGAATATAGCTGATTCGTATTTGGTATGTGGCATAATAAATCATTTCAGCGGACGCTAACGGTTCCGCTGAAATCAAACGTTAGCCGCTGAAAAGGAGAAGAAAATGACAAAAATTCTAATTCCCGCCTGAAATCCAGAAGATTGGAAACAATTTCTTGCAGAGCCTGAAAGACAATGGGAGTCAGGTTATTCTGCGCGGTGCTCGGAAGAATTAGAGACAACAGCGCCGCATTATTATAGTCTATTATTCAATTTCACATCTTAAAGGGATAGTTTTTGATGAATAAGAATTTTACTCTAGGATTAAATCCCCATACCATAAATTTAACTGACCTATTTATGTCCGGGCTTCACTGGATGCATGTTGTAGCTGAACGGAACTCCGATATACGATTTTCAAATTGGGCACAGCTTATGAATCAGGCCCGATGTAAATCAAATAATCTAAAAACAGAAAAACTTATATGGCTATGGGAAGCAATAATCTCGGAACCTGAAATCAAAAAAAAGTTTTCAAATCAAATCAGATCCATTGAAGATGATTGGAAAATGTTAGATCCGATAGAATGTTTACCGGCTAAAAGTCTGTTGGGTGTCTTTCTTAAAAACTTGAGTACTCTCGGATATCCCGTGATGCCGATATCCCAAGACATTAAGCCAGATGCCGAACTAGAAATACTTCAACCACTTTCAATGAAACCGGGGAAAGCTGGTCGTTTGGAATGTTGCGATGTGAGAACTCGGCTCAATCTCGGTATAAATCCCCTCGAGTCAGTAGAAGCTGAGGCCGCTGTGCTTAAAGTGGATAAAGAAAATATAGAGATACAAGATAATTGCGTGATCGTCGAAGTTAAAAGTCTAAATCATGCCTATACCACAGCAAGTCTTCGTCTTGAACCATACCGTCGGAGTCACGGTGGCCGAATCTATGATCATATTGCCTTAATACAAATAAATAATTGCTACCGCCCTCTTGAGTATATTCGAGTTGAACATGAGAAAAGCCTATGGAGCAATCTAATTGGCAATTAGCAGGGTAGGTGCCTGGTATCAATAATCAATGAATTTTACATTTACACTGTATTTAGAGCAGGATGATGAGGGCAGGCACTGACTATTTCTCGCAAAGATCCGGAGGTGATAATGTCAACTTATTCAGATTATAGAAAAAGTATGGTCCAGGGATTCTGGAGTTACCAGAATAGGAATTTCTCTGAGTGGGAAGAATATTTTGAAAGAGCTTTTAAGTCTGATGGACGGCCCCCTGTTTTCCATAAGAAAACTGCAGACAACAATGTGATATTTAACCCGGACAGTTCCCCTCATGAACGCGTGTTGCTGTTACAGGAGATTCCCCCGGAAGAGAGGCACCTCTGGTTTCGGAGTATGAGCAGCTCTCAGGCAGTAGCGCAGAGTATTCTTGGTAATCTTAAAGTTCATGACCGGTTACATTATTTATGTGAATTATCAGATGATGCCGGTCTTCCACTTATGGGCAATGCAAGCCCCTCTACAGAAAATTTTCACATGGAATATACAGTTAAACACCTGAATGAACCGCGACCTACAAGTTTGGATGGATTCATCTCAGGAGATTATCAGGTGGCAATCGAATGTAAACTTATGGAACGCGAGGTTGGTACATGTTCGCGTCCGAGACTCAGAAAGATAGATAAGAACTACGAAAGGGATTACTGTAACGGAACTTACACATATCAGCATGGCAGAAAAACAAGGTGTTCTTTGACTGATATTGGCGTTTCATACTGGAAATATATCCCCGATCTGTTCAAGTGGAACAGCAACATAGATCATCCAACATGCCCCCTTCGGAAAAATTATCAACTGGTCAGGAACATCCTGGCTGCCTGTGTACGTGATGATGGTTCTGTATTACCTGAAAAAGGGCACGTCGTTCTTATATATGATGAGCGCAATCCCGCATTCCAAAAAGGCGGAAAAGGAT
>CAYNBL010000158.1:0-4067 GCA_964395205.1 uncultured bacterium
CAAGGGAATCATCAAAGTTAGGGACAAAATCCACGGTTTCTTTATCGATATCTGCAAGAATTTCATCTGCTAAACGAGACATGCGTGCTTCTGTGTAACGCATAGCTGCCGGACTATCGCCGTCGATGGAGCCAAAGTTGCCCTGACCATCAACGATCAAATAGCGCATGGCAAAATTCTGTGCCAGACGAGCCATCGCCATGTAAACAGAGCTATCACCATGAGGATGATATTTACCTAAAACATCACCGACGATACGGGCAGATTTCTTAAAGGGTTTATTATACTGCATACCCAGTTCGTACATACCGTAAAGGATACGACGATGAACGGGTTTAAGACCGTCACGAATATCCGGCAATGCTCGTGCAACGATCACAGACATAGAATAATCAAGATAACAATTCTTTAACTCTTCTTCTATATTGATTGGGATAATTTTTTCGTTAGCCAATTTTTCCTCTCTTTTTCTAAATTCCGTCAAATGACAGATTGTTTATACATCAAGATTTTTAACATATTTTGCGTTTTCTTCAATGAACTTCCGTCGCGCTTCCACATTTTCACCCATCAAAACAGAGAACATGTGATCAGCTGCCATAGCATCGTCAAGGTTCACTTGGCGCACGGTTCGTGATTCGGGATCCATGGTCGTGCTCCAAAGTTGATCGGGATTCATTTCTCCCAAACCTTTATAGCGTGACAGATTGATCTTGCCTGTACGCTCTTTATTCATTCGGGCGGTCAACATTGCCAGCTCATTATCATCATAGGCATATCGTTCCACTTTTCCCTGCTTTAGACGATACAAAGGCGGCTGGGCAATATAAACATGTCCAAACTGCAGAAGATCGCGCATTTGGCGGAAAAAGAAGGTTAGAAGCAGTGTTCGAATGTGAGCACCGTCCACATCGGCATCGGTCATAATGATGATCTTATCGTAGCGGATCTTTTCCACATCGAAATCATCGCGAAGACCACCACCGATAGCGGTGAATAAAGCCTGGATCTCTTTACTCTGCAAAATTCTGTCATATCTTGCTTTTTCAACATTCAGGATCTTTCCGCGCAGGGGAAGTATTGCCTGAAAGCGGCGGTCCCTTCCCTGTTTGGCAGAACCCCCTGCCGAATCTCCCTCAACGATGTACAATTCACAATGAGCGGGATCTTTGATGGAGCAGTCAGCCAATTTCCCGGGCAATCCGCTTATTTCCAAAGCATTTTTTCTACGGGTCAACTCGCGGGCCGTTCTTGCGGCTTCGCGGGCTTTGGCAGCCATTACAGATTTGTCAATGATCTTTCTTGCAACACTTGGATTTGTTTCAAAAAATTCATTTAGATTTTCCATTATAAGACTGTCAACAATTCCTTTAACTTCACCATTACCCAGTTTTGTTTTGGTTTGTCCTTCAAACTGTGGTTCGGGAACCTTTACGGACAAAACGGCGGTGATCCCTTCACGAGTATCTTCTCCACTTAGTGAAAAATTGTTCTTTTTTATTACCTTGAAAAGATTGTTCTTTTGAGCATAGTTATTCAATGAACGGGTTAAAGCGGTTCTTGCACCGGTAAGGTGAGTTCCACCTTCGATTGTATTGATACAGTTTACATAGGAAAAAAATGTTTCATTGTAAGTATCGTTATACTGGAATGAGAATTCAACGCTGACATCGTCGCGTTCGCCTTCCATATAAACAGGTTTGGGATGAAGGGCATTTCTTGCTTCATTCAGATATGCAACAAATTCTTTAATGCCGCCCTTGTAATGAAAAACGTCTTCAGCACCACTGCGTTCATCTTTAAGCTCAATAAGGACATCTTTGCTCAAAAATGCCAGTTCACGTAAACGTTCACGTAGAATATTGTATTCAAAAATACTTTCTGTAAAAATGCTGTCGTCCGGTAAAAAATTAACGATCGTACCGTTGTTCTTGGATTTTCCGGATTCAACTAATTTCGTTATCGGATCACCACATGAATATTCTTGCTCATATATCTTATTATTACGAAAAATTGTTACTTTGACATGTTTTGAAAGTGCATTCACAACCGACACACCCACACCATGAAGTCCACCGGATACCTTGTAACTGCCGTGGTCAAATTTTCCCCCGGCATGCAGCACGGTCATAATAACTTCTACGCCGGGTTTCTTTTCTGTGGGATGCATATCTACCGGCATACCACGACCGTCATCTTCTACACTAACACTATTGTCTTTATGGACAGTGACTGTTATCTTATCGCAATATCCCGCCAATGCCTCGTCAATTGAATTGTCAACTACTTCATACACCAAATGATGCAAACCACGTTTTCCGGTATCGCCGATATACATTGCGGGGCGTTTGCGAACGGCCTCCAGCCCCTGCAATACCTTGATCTTATCTGATTTGTAATCGTTTGAACTACTACTGTACATATATCTCCTTACTATAGGTTACGAGTGATATCTCCGCAGGTCATTGGAAACGTATTTCGCGAATAATACCCGCCCCGAATTTTTCTTCATATTTTTTGAGTATCTGCGGTTTCTGCATACTTAATTCCTTACGCCAGGTACTGTTTTTAACGCTGACGTACAACACTCCTTTTACGACTCTCACAGGTACCGAAACCTGTGAAACAACGTCACCAACCACCACATTCCAATCACGCAAAGCCTGGTATTCAATCATGGCATTTTTACCCGCAATTCGGGCCACGATTCTGTCTACTGCGGAGTTGATTTTTCTCATGCCCTAATATAATAATATTAGTAATACTAAGCTATTATTATTATACCTTAATTATTAGAAATAAGGGGTGTTTTGGGACTAATTTAGGTGCTAATAATATCATATTTTTATCGTTTTTCAAAACCGAAAATTAAAAAGCGTTTTATCTTTCATTCATAAACCCTATATTTTAACTAAATGATAAAATACCGGGGTAATATTGTTACAGGATCCGAATAAAATTTTTGATGTTAATGCTCCCGCCATTCGTGAATTGATCAAGGAACGAAACTGGGATAATTTGATCGACAAGAACAAGATCACACGTATCCTTTATTTTGTAAAAAACGATATCGTCTTCGGCTTTTCAAAAAAACCGCTTCTTTCTGCCTCTCAGGTATTGAGCGAAGGAAGGGGATACTCTCTGACAAAAAGTATTTTATTAAAGACATTGCTCGATGCATGTGGTATCCTTTGCCGTTTTCATGCTTTTACCGTTAAAAAAGATCTGTATCATGGTCTGGTCAGCTCAATGAATTACAATATGCTCCCAAACAACCTGATCAGTTCTTGGATCGAGGTTTTTCATGAAAATCAATGGCTCGTTGCCGATGGCGTATTGCTGGACGCTTCTTATTTTGAAAGCATACAGAATGATTTTCACGAAGCTCAAAAAGAATTTGCAGGCTTTGGTTGCGCTATCTTCCTTGAAGGGAACATTCAAACTCTTTGGAATGGGAAAAACCATACTTACTGCCAGAGAGCAGCCATCACACGCGACCTTGGCGTGATCAAGGAATTTGAATGGTTCTTTGAAGGATTTTCCAAAGACTTCAGGCAAATAGGCAAAATCTCACCAAAATTTGCCAATAAGGTTATTCATAGCAGAAGATTTTCCAAGTAATCGATGATCGGTAAGCAGTAAATAAATTCATCCACAGATTTCTCAGATTATCACAGATTAGCTTTCAGCAGGTGCAGATATTTTGTCATCTCGACTAAGTCCACCTTTGGCGGGCGCACGGAGAGATTTCAAACATAAGTGCACGAACGAGTGATCGAAGTTTGAGATTTCTCCGCTCCTCTTCGTTTCGGTCGAAATGACAGCTAAATGAAATCTGCGGATCTTATTCTCTTGACCAGTTACCAGTCATTAGTTATTATCCATCATTCATAATCCATCATCCATAATTTCACCACACCCCGAACTCTGATACTAAATAATCGATGTACATAAAAAAGGCTCGACATGTCGAGCCTCTACGATTTATAAATATTAACGTCTTACGTCTTACGTGGCGAATCTCATAACATCGTTTACACTTTTTCGGGTCCCTAGTAATTATATTT
>CAYNBL010000159.1:0-4056 GCA_964395205.1 uncultured bacterium
CTCTGTAAATCCGATTTTAGTAAAATAATACTTGTTTTGGTCTTGGTAATCGGGAAGAGGATCTGCCTGATGGTCGGATAGATAATTCTCGACCAGCCAGCATCCGAACAAAGATCGGGCAAGCTGGCAGGTCTTATAACTTTTATTAATTGTTCCCACACAAAAAAAAGTGTAAATTCGTAAGTTTATAAGCTTGGAGGTATTATGCATCAAATCGCGATCTATCCGGGGACATTTGACCCGATCACATACGGACATTTGGATATCATTAAACGAGCCGCCAGGATCTTTGATTCAGTGATCGTTGCCGTTGCCACAAACACGAGTAAAACGCCTTTATTCTCCACGAAAGAACGTGAGGAATTAATACGCGAGACCGTAAAAAACATCTCCGGTGTTGAAGTAGAAAGTTTTAGTGGTTTGATCGTTGAATTTTGTCATAAACGGGGTGCATCTGCTCTCATTCGAGGATTGCGCGCCGTATCGGATTTCGAATATGAATTCCAGATGGCTTTATTAAATAGAAAGATTGGCAAAGATGTTGAATCCGTATTCCTCATGCCGAAAGAAAAATATACATACTTAAGCTCTTCCATGATCAAAGAGATCGCTGAATTTGGCGGTGACGTTACATTATTTGTACCGGATCATGTAAAAACTGAACTTATAAAGAAATTTGATACTAAGGAGAAAGAATGACCCCTCTTGAACGCCTGAGAGTACGTGCTATTGAAGATACTGATGTTCATGTTGTACTGCCGGAAGGAAAAGACCCACGGATCGCTGCTGCAGCTGTAAGGATCGCTAAAGAAAATATTGCCCGTGTTACCATACTGGGTTCAGAAGAACAGTTATTGTCAGCCGCCAGTGAAGCCGGTGTGTTCTTAGATGGGGTTGAACAGGTCGATCCTGAACAGGATCCTGATTTTGAAGCATACGTTACAGAATATGTTGAATTACGCAAGAAAAAAGGAATGACTCCCGAACGCGCCCGAGAGATCATGAATGATCCTACATTTTTTGGCGCGATGATGCTGCGTATGAACCGTGCCGATGTATGTATCAGCGGTGCTTTGAATCCTACAGCTCACGTTCTTCGTGCAGGTTTACAGATCGTCAAGACCGCTCCCGGTGTGACGGTAATGTCCTCCGATATGCTGATGTTCTCACCGGACAAGCGTCCGCCATTATCATTTGCAGATTGTGCCGTTAACCCGAATCCCGATGCACAACAATTAGCCGAGATCGCACTCACGACAGCAAAAACACATCAAGCTATTTTCAATGAAGAACCTCATGTGGCCCTGCTTTCTTTTTCAACCATGGGCTCTGCTTGTCACGAATTGGTCGACAAAGTGAAAAAAGCCTATCAAATTGCACATAAAGCTCAGCCCGGATTAAAGATCGATGGCGAAATGCAAGCCGATGCAGCTATCGTGGAAAATGTTGGTAAGCAAAAAGCACCGGATTCACTGGTCGCGGGTAAAGCCAATGTTCTGATCTTTCCGGATCTGAATGCCGGAAATATCGGTTACAAACTGGTTCAACGTTTTGCGGGTTATGAAGCAGTCGGTCCAATCCTTCAGGGCATGAACAAACCCATCCATGATCTTTCACGCGGGTGTTCTGCGGAAGATATTGTCAATCTGACAGCGGTTGCCGCTTTACAGGCTAAGTAAAAGAAAACATATGCCGAATTATGAATATCAATGCAAGGTTTGTGGTAAACATCTGACGAAATATCAGAATATGTCGGATGTCCCGCTAAAGATATGCCCAAGCTGTGGCGGTGAACTTGTTCGCCTGTTTTCCGGCGGGGGCGGTGTGATCTACAAGGGCGAAGGTTTTTACGTCAACGATTACAAGAAAAAAAAATCAGTTAAAGCTTCTTCGGGAAGCAAATAAGGTGAAAAGATGAAATTTGTAGATATAGCTCAAATTGAGATCACTGCCGGTAACGGAGGTGGGGGCTGTGTCAGTTTTCATCGTGAAAAATTCATGCCCAAAGGCGGACCCGATGGGGGTGACGGCGGTGACGGCGGGTCGGTGACCATTGTTGCGACCTCGCAATTGCATACACTTCAGGATATGCGCTATAACAGAAAGTACAAAGCCGATAATGGCCGCCCGGGCGAAGGGAATAATCGTTCCGGTAAAAAAGGAAAAGATATTACGATCACCGTGCCTGTTGGAACCCTGATCAAAAATTTAGATAAAGACGATGAGATCGTAGCCGATATGGTCGAGGATGGACAGGTCTTCGTTGCCGTCAAAGGAGGTAATGGAGGCTGGGGAAATCAGCATTTTGCAAACTCGGTCAATAAAGCACCGCGTTATGCAAAGCCCGGATTGCCCGGTGAATATTTGAATCTGGAACTTGAACTCAAGATCCTGGCCGATGTTGGACTGGTCGGCTTCCCGAATGCCGGTAAAAGTACCTTATTGTCAGCTATTTCCGCCGCAAAGCCCAAGATCGCGGATTATCCTTTTACCACATTGATACCCAATCTTGGAATTGTTCGTTATGGTGATTATAAATCCTTTGTGATGGCAGATATCCCTGGATTGATCGAGGGCGCACATCTTGGAAAAGGACTGGGAGATCAGTTTCTGCGTCATATTGAACGAACGCAAGTCCTGCTTTTCATGATCGACGTAAATGAAGAGGATATCAAGGTTGCATTTGAGACGCTTTTAGCTGAATTGGTTTCATTTAATAAAGAATTGGCTCATAAACCACGACTGGTCTGTATCACCAAAATGGATAGCGTGGATATAAAAAGTTATAAAGACGACTTTGAACTGGATGAAAAGGTCTTACACATATCATCAGTAACACGGTATAAAACGGACGAACTGATTTATACGCTTGCCGAATACGTCGAATAGCCTCACACAAAGACACTAAGGACACAAAGCCACAAAGTTTACTTGTGGCTTTTTTTTGTGTCAAGAATCACACTTTGTCAAGTTTGAATATTATGTATGGCAATAAAAATGTCCAAATATTAAATTAATACGTAATAAACAAGGATGGACGAAAATGAATGAGAATGATATCTCGAAAATAATTGTTGATTGTGCTTACAAAATTCATATTAAAATTGGTTCGGGATTATTTGAGTCTGTTTATGAATGCATATTGGAGAAATACCTTACAAAAAGAGGATTAGATGTAAAACGTCAAGTGCCGATGCCAATGGAGATCGAAGATATACAAATTGACAGAGCATTTATTGCTGACCTGATAATAAATGATAAGGTAATAATTGAATTAAAATCAAAAACACAAATAACAAATACTGATAAAAAGCGATTATTAACCTATTTAAAATTAACAGAATACAAATTAGGATTATTGATCAATTTTGGTGAAGCCTTAATGAAGGACGGTATAAAAAGGATAATTAATGGCAAAATATGAAAATGCGAAAAAGTTTTAGAGCTACAATCTCATTTATAATGCATAAAAACAAAAGCATTATAGAAATTTGTGTCTTTGTGCTTTTTGAGCCTTTGTGTGAGGTTACTCTTTGTGTTCTTCGTTCCTTTGTGTGAGGTATTAATTTGTACTCTTAACTTGTATGTTGGAGTTTTTAAGTTTAATGGATATAGCATCAATTTCAATCATGTGCGTGGAAGGTATAGGTCCGCGCTTATATAAAATCTTGGTACAGACATTTGGTTCTGCCGAGCAGGCACTTCAGGAAAACAAACAAAGGCTCATGCAAATTCCGGGCATTACCGATGATCAAGCATCAGCGATCGTAAATAAAGATTATCAGGAAGCAGTCGATACTCAATTAAATTGGGTTGAAAAGAAAAAAGCGAAGATCATCACACTGGGAGACGAGCAATACCCCGATATTTTAAAGCAGATCTACGACCCGCCACCGGTATTGATGACGATGGGTGCATTCAAGCACGAAGACGATGTCGCATTTGGGGTCGTAGGCATGCGCTATCCCGATGATTACGGCAAGCAGATGTGTTACAAAATTGCCGGTGGGATCGCCAAACAAGGTATTTGTATTGTCAGCGGTATGGCCAAAGGTA
>CAYNBL010000160.1:0-3971 GCA_964395205.1 uncultured bacterium
TGTATCTCTTAACTTACTATGAAATTTGTCCAATTAACTTTGAAGACGTACAGTCTTCAGAGGGAGATATCGGCGGCTTTATAGGTTTTATTAATCAAGGCAGTATCACCAACTGTTATTCCATAGACAGTGTTATTTATACGGAAATCGCCAATCCAACTGATAAAGGTTTTGCCGGAGGCGTGAATGCGGAGGGTGATTACCAGATGACGGGCAATTTTTGGGATACTCAAGCATCAGGCCAGTTAAGTAGCTCGGGCGAAGCCGAAGGCAAGCTCACAGAGGAAATGAAGATGGACACTACCTTTTTGAACGCAGATTGGGATTTTTGCTCTATTTGGGGTTTGTGTGATACAATTAATGATGCATATCCTCATCTTTTCCGGCAATCTCCCATTCCAAGAATTAAAATTGTTTCAATCGCAAATAATACCATTGGTTCGGTGTTCATCAATGGAGATTTGATCCATTTGGGCAATCCCTCTCCTTTTCAATATGGATATTGCTGGAATACAAACGGGGATCCTTCATTAAATGATGATAAAATTGAACTGGGTACAGTGGATACTATTGGAGTCTTTCAAACAATGATATCTGAACTTATTCCCAATACTTATTATTATATTCGTGCTTTTATCATCAATGATATAGACACGTCTTATTCTAAAGTCAAAACATTTAGAACTTATGAATTACCGTCTGTCAGCAATATCTCAATTACGAGCATTGATTCACTACTCATAACGATAGAAGCGGAAGCTATAAATCTTGGCTACCCCTTGCCCTCAATGCACGGGTTCTGCTGGAATACCGATGGAAATCCTTCTTTAGAGGATACTAAAAAGAAATTAGGAGGACTTGACTCAACAGGCGTGTTCAGTGCGAACATAAGAGGATTAACATCAAGTACTGAATATTATATCCGTGCCTATATCACGAATAAGGCAGGCACCGTATATGGTGATATCATTTCATTTACGACCCTGGAAACCAATATTGACGAAGTACTCCCGATAACATTCGGGTTGTCGCAAAACTACCCAAACCCATTCAATCCGACTACAGCCATCAGCTATTCCATCTCCGCTGAAGCTACGATGGACAGGCAGCTGTCAGCAGTAGATCTTTCAATTTATGATATGAACGGCAAGAAAGTTGCAACGCTAGTTAACGAATCTAAACCAGCAGGTTATCATTCAGTAAATTGGGATGCATCTCAATATAGTTCCGGGATTTACTTCTATCGACTGCAGGCAGGTGATTTTGTGGATACGAAGAAGATGGTGTTTATGAAGTGATTTGTAACCGGTAACCAGTGATCTGTAATCAGAAATAATTAAAATGCCTCTCTTGTCGAAAGATCGGAGAGGCATTTTCTTGCCCTCGATCTCCCCCTCTCCGCTTCTGCCCCACACATATTAAAATGTTACAAATATTCTCTCAAAATAAAAATGTTCATAAAACTAAACTCCTCATTTCTGAGGAGTTTAGGAGTGACTATTTTCACTATTAATCGTGTCTCAACATTTACATTATTCCGGCTTCCAGCTCCTGCCTACTGATTCAAGTGGTAGAAAAGGAAGGCAAACATATCGGTGTATTCATCAATGATCATTGAGGTGGGTTTACCACCTCCATGTCCGGCCTTTACAGCAATACGGATCAGGGTGGGTAGGTCACCGGTATTCTTGTCTTGAATTGCTGAAATATACTTAAAAGAATGAGCAGGTACCACCCGATCATCGTGATCAGCTGTTGTAACCATGATGGCCGGATAATCTTGAGCTTTGACATTATGAACGGGTGAATAATTCAATAAATAGTTGAACATTTCTTCACTATCATCGACCGTACCATAATCCGTTGCCCATGCATAACCAATTGTAAATTTCTGATATCTTAGCATATCCATGACACCAACCGCGGGCAAAGCAACTTTAAATAGATCGGGGCATTGGTTTACAACGGCTCCCAGCAATAATCCGCCGTTCGATCCGCCGCGCACGGCTAATTTCTGGGGATTGGTATAATTTCTTTCAATAAGATATTCTGCGGCTGCAATAAAATCATCAAAGACATTTTGTTTTTGCATTAAAGTTCCGGCCTTATGCCAGGCTTCTCCGTATTCTCCACCACCACGGATATTCGCGACAACATATACCCCGCCCTGCTCGGCAAAGAAAAGTGATGATTTCGCAAATCCTGGTGTAATACTGACATTAAAACCACCGTATCCGTAGAGAAAAGTCGGATTCTTACCATTAAGTTCTATCCCCTTTTTATGAAAAATAGTCATGGGAATACGAGTCCCATCTTTGCTTTTGTAAAACTCTTGTTTTACCACGAAATCATCGGGATTGAATTGTAGCTCGGGAGTAAAATAAACCTCCGAACGACCGCTTTTCGTGTTGTATTTGTAAATGGTCCCCGGCGTATTATATGAGCTGTAGGAATAAAAAGCGATCTTACCCTTCTTGCTACCCGAAAAACTCCCTACGCTACAAATGCCGGGAAGTTCTACTACACCAAGATGTTTACCTTTTAAACTAAATATCTCGAGTTTAGAGCTGACGTCTGCCATGTACTTTATATATAACTTTCCACCACAGTGCGATATTCCTTCAATGGTATTGGGAGATTCGGGAATGAGCTCGCTCCAATTCTCAGGTGCGGGATGTTTAGGGTCAATAGCGATCACTCGATATTTTGGCGCTTGATGATTGGTCTGCACCAGAACCTTTCCTCTTTCAAAAGCAATAGGAATAAAATCATAATCGAAACCTTCCGCGAGAAGAAAGATAGGAGCATCTTTTTTGTTCAAATCTTTCATATATAGACTATTGCCACTGGTAGATTCTTGTTCGGAAATAAATAAATGCCTGTTTTCTTCGTCAAGTGAGGCTGAATACATGCGTTTGGGATCATCGGGATTAGAAAAGATCAATTTATCCTGAGACTGAGGCATGTTATACGTATGGAAATAGATCTTTTGGAAATTATTGGCTTGAGATAATTCATCCCCTTCTTGGGGTTTATCGTAGGCCGAGTAGAAAAATCCATCCTTGTGACATGCTAGTCCGGAAAATTTCACCCATCTGATATGATCTTCAAGCAATTTACCTGAGTCTATATCCATAATATAGACTTCATTCCAGTCCGAGCCCGAGCGAGCGATCTTGTATACAAGAAATTTACCATCAGGTGAGACATCCATGCCCGCATATGCCACCGTACCGTCATCACTTAGGGTATTGGGGTCAAGTAATACGCGGGGTTCCTCATCCAACTTATCCATGGTATAAAGGACAAACTGATTTTGCAGTCCATCATTTTTGAAAACAAACCAACGATTAGCCTCGGTAAAGGGTGTCCCGATTCGAGGATAATTCCACAGTTCGGTTAAACGTTCTTTGATCGCTTTTCTACCGGGAAGCGCATTTAAATATGAAAAAGTGACCTCATTTTGTTCTTTAACCCATTCCGCGGTCTCTGCAGAATTATCGTCCTCGAGCCAACGGTAGGGATCTTCGACCTTTACTCCGTAAAATATATCAACAACATTTTCTTTTCTTGTTTTAGGATATTGCATTGAATCATCCGCCATGAGGTTTATAGATAGACTAAATATTGCCATAAATAGGATTGTCAGTTTTTTCATGTATATCTCCACGAGTTAATATTAATATTCTGTAGCTTCATTGTATGATTGACAGATTGAACATAAAAGTAAGCAATTTATCTGCAAGTACAAATCCATTTTTATCCTGTATAAATAAGAAATACAATTGAAATCAAAACTCCCTGAATATCGAATATCGAACACTGAATATCGAACAATCGAAGTTTAATTCATCATTCGAATGCTCGAATGTTCAAGATTCGATATTCAAAGACTCCCACACTTCGAACCCCGAACTCTCATTTCTTATATCTCATCGTTTATATCTTTTCAGCACTATGAATAGATCCTT
>CAYNBL010000161.1:0-1823 GCA_964395205.1 uncultured bacterium
CAATATCGTAGATCTTATCAAAACCACCTGTTGTGAAAGCATGGTATGTGATCTTTGTAACATCTTCATTAATTTGATCTTCAATCACCTCAACGCTTGCACAATGCAAGCCAAGCAGAGTGATTTTAAAAAAGAGTGTATCAGATGCTCCCAATATGCCCGTGATAAGAACAATTAATAGGATAATTGGTGTTTTTTTCATGAATCTAAAATAAGTGGACTAGTCCGGTTGCGATCGCCAAATAGATTAAAATACCCAAAATGTCGATGGGGGTTGTAACAAAGGGACCTGTTGCAATGGCAGGATCGATCTTCATTTTGTTCAATAATATTGGAGCAAGAGTTCCCGTGAATGTTGCAAGCGTCATGGCAATAGTTATACCTATAGAGATCGCTATGCTCAACTCTATGCATTGGTTCAATGGATAATTATATCCGTTTGACCGAATAACATAGGCCATCGTAAATGATATACCACCAAGTATAACACCATAGATCAAACCGAGAGTCATACCTACCCGCAATTCTTTTAAAATGATCTTCAAGGCCGTATTGGGATTCACCCTGCCGGTCAGCAAACCACGCGTAATGATGGTTGAACTTTGGGTTCCGATATTGCCCCCCATACCGGCAATAACCGGTATAAATGAGGTCAAAATGACAAAGGAACTAAGCAAATCATGGTATGCCCCAATAACAAACGCTGCTATTAATCCGCCAACATAGGTAGCAAGTAACCATGGAAAACGCTTTTTGGTCGTTTCCCAAGTAGATTTTAAAATAATATCCGTATCACGACCCAAACCTGCCATTTGTAAAAGATCTTCGGTAGCTTCTTCTCGTAACACATCGATAATATCATCGACCGTTACCACACCGATGAGTTTGTTCTCGTCATCTACAACCGGGACAGCTACAAAATTGTATCGGGAAGCCAGGCGAGCTACTTCTTCCTGATCGGTGTCCGGTCTTATACTAACAACATCTTCAACCATAATATCGGATAATTTTTTTTGAGGATCGTTCAAAATAAGCTGACGCAAAGAAACAACACCGATCAAATGAATACGTTCATCAGTCACATAGATGTAAAATACCATCTCTGTATCGGCACTTTTCTGTATTTCCTCAGTAGCTTTAGCTACCGTTAAACTTTCAAGAAGATGAAATACTTCGGGGTTCATGATACCGCCGGCTGTATCTTCATCATATTCCATCAAGGCTTCAACCTCGCGGGATTCTTCCTCTTTCATGAGTTTTAATAGCTCTTGTTGCTCTTCTTGAGGTAAGAGACGAAGAATACTGGACTCATCATCATAATCCATTTCCCGGAAAATTTGAATAATATCATCTTTTTTAAGAGATTTCAAAATTTCAACAATGATATTATCATCTACTTCAGACAATACCTCGGCTTTTTGCTCATTTAATTTTATCAAGGAAAAGAAATACAGGCGCTCATGTTGTGTAAACGAACGAAATAATAAGGCAAGATCGGCCGGGTGGGTCTTATCAATAATATTGATCAGATTCACCTTAGCACCGCGCCTGTGTAATTTGCGGTAGGTATCTACAAGTAGGATAACTTCATTATTTCTCATCGCCTACTCCTTCCTCTTCATCTCTGCGTTTACGGTGTACATAAACATTCTTACGTATATTGACAATGCCAATCATAAACAATAGGGTTCCGACTGCCAAGATCAACCACGGAACATATGTTTTCCCGTATATGATATTCTCGCGTATCTGCGGAACATTAATATCGATCAACACCAATATATTGAAAATACTGTGAATTATAATACCTGGAAGAATAGAAT
>CAYNBL010000161.1:1923-3954 GCA_964395205.1 uncultured bacterium
ATCAACACCAATATATTGAAAATACTGTGAATTATAATACCTGGAAGAATAGAATAAAAGGAATAAGCCATGTACCCCAAAATAATCCCCGCCACAAATATTCCCGGTGCGTTTCGAAAACTCAAATGAGCGACTGTAAAAAGTGCCGCCTGTAATACAATGGCAAGAAAAGGAGTAAATTTATTTCTAAACATTATCCGGAGCAAATATCCCCGAAAAACACTTTCTTCAACCACGGGTATAATGATAGCAACAACGGGTACGATCAATAAATAATTCAAAGAATAACGTACTTTTAGGTCATCGCTCACAAAGTGTTCACTTCCAATGATCAAATTGACAAGATACTGAGTAAATTCAACCAATACGAACATACCAATTGCTATTAAGATAATATCACGTAATGCGAGCAATGAAACCGAGCGCAATCGAAAAGCATGTTTTACGGATTTACCGTTCCCGATGACATAAAGAAGTAATGGCAGCAATAATAGCGATTGGAAAAAACCCAATACAATATAACGGGCAGCCTGAGGGGTGTTTCCCATTATTGAATCGTTATAATAAAAGCCAAGGACAAGAATTAGGTAGGCAGTCAAACTCATAAACAGAATAAGCAAAGCGGTTTTGTAATTGTAGTACTGGGACATATTGGGATCTCCTACAAAATGATCTCATTCTTTTTATTAAATTCTTTCATCTCACCGTCAATAATAATATTACTTACACCCTTAAACCATATTGACTCAAAATAAGGGTTGTGAACCGTTACATTTTCGATCTTTTCCATCAGGATCTGAGATTCGGGATGTTTGTCTCTTGACCAGTCTGATGGTGGGGTTTTCATATATTTACTGCTGTCACTCAGGACATAAAAAGTTTTTTCACGCTCATCCGCAATACGCAATGCGGAGTGAGTCCCTATCTTATTGATAAAACCGCGATGCCAATACCAATCCGTTCCAACCAGCACAATGTCACAACGTGAGATTGCTAATTCCATCGCGGCATCCGTGTACAGGGATACCGGAATGCCGGCACGGCCGAGGAATTTTGCCAGAGATAGACCTTCACCCACCGGACGCGCTTCCGTGAGGATCACTTCAAAACGCTTACCTGTCTTCGCCGCTTCCATAATAGCTTTGCGTACAACTGAGCTATGGGAAAATGTAAAGATCTTGGAACCGTCTTTAATAAGTTTATTGATCGTCGTTGCAACCGTCTTATCATTGTTCGCTTTGATCGTATTTCCATATTCCAAAAGGATATCCGGAATTTTTATTCCGGATTCAATTCCTTTGATAATGTAAGTCTGTAAATGCGGAAAAATGGCAATAAGTGGATGAGCAGTTCGTGCCTCCTGATAAATATAGTCTAAAGATTCACGCTGTGCATCGGGTGACAATTCATTATTCTCCGTAAAATATCGGTTCAAAATATTAATATATTTGAGAAGAATTGTCGTTGCTCCTGCTTCCTGTTCAAGAAGCATCGCCTCGAATTCGGGATAGTTGATCATCATCATAAATTCTCCTCTCGCGGCATTGCAACCGCTAATTTATTGCGATCTCTTATTAGAACAGACTGCATATCAAAAAGTCGTTTGAACATGGGAATTTCCATGTCCATTTTCAGTAGTGATTTTTTTGCTCTTTCGAATTCGCCATTCCTTCGACTAAGCTCCGAAATATAATAATAGATCATTGATATGTCTTTCTCTTCAAGATCTCCCAAGAGTAAAGCTTTTGCAAAATTTACAATTGCTTTTTCTCTATATTCCGATGCCAAAGCCTCATTTCCATCATCATCATGTAACCAGGACATACGTAAATAAGTATCTGCTAAGACAGTAGGAAGAGCATTAACTTCTTTGAGCATATAAAGATAATGCTCAAAAAGTTCCAGGGTTGTAGGATTTGTATCCGTAAATCTGGCTCTGTAAATATTCGATTCTATCACATCTTGTACTTTATCGGTCTCTTTGGGGATCTGAGTAAAATCATGCGTTACATAAAAACAGTGATGACAAAA
>CAYNBL010000162.1:0-3923 GCA_964395205.1 uncultured bacterium
ATTGTGGTAGTATAATCAGATTACAGCACCTGATATAATTAAATCTCTCTCTCTCATTGCAGGAGCCCGCTTTCTCGGCGGGCTTTTGTGTTTGTGGACGTAAAATGTAAAGCGTAAAACGTGAGACGTGAGACGTGAGACGTGAAGAAAAGAAGAGGAGAGATGGAGAGAGGAGTTGGGAGAAAAGAGAAAAGAGATAAGAGATAAGAGTATGAAGATGGTATTATCTGTTCATAACTCATATCTTATAACTTCCCAACATTCTATATTAGTCCAATACTTTTACTATATCATGCATATTTATCAATAATATGGTTGAAGTATTTTGCATAAGAGCCGGAAAATCAATATTATATAAAAAATTAACATTTATGCATAATATTGTTAAAATATCAGCATATAAGCGTAATTAATTGAAAATAATAGCGTCATAACTGGCTGATATAAAGAGGATTATAAACAAGTTAACAAAACCTTAACAAAACCTTAATAAATGCTTGACAAAGAAGTGTAAAAACATTATCATTGACCTGAGATTTAGAGAGTTTGAGAGAGAAAAAGAGAGTGTTGAGGAGAAAATGAGAAAAATAAAAAATATCCCAGTTTTAATATTGTTGAGTCTATTCGCCGTTTCAGCTTATGCCGGTATTCTTTATAATGGAAATGAGTATACAGAAACCATGATGCCTTATTCTCAGAGTGGTACTACCGAATATAGAATTGTTGTTTCAGGAACTATCAGCTCTTATAACGACAGCAGAATGACCACTTTTGAAATAAACGGTGTAAACATGCTTTCATCATCTACTTTGCCTGCCACTGAAGATGGAATGAAATATTTTATACATTTCAAAGGTAAAAACAGAAATGCTTCGATCAGTTTTAGTGGAACGAATGACTGGTCTGAACCGATTGATACTACCGCCATTTCTATTCCATATACTGAAAATGGGGCAGGTGAGTATTATTTCTTAACTAGCCATGATCTGTCAAAAGTAAATTCATCAAATATGGATGAATTGCTTATAAATGATGTTGATTATACAAACCAAACATCTACACTAATGCCTGCTCGAATTAACGGCAGTTATTATATATACTACAAAGCTACTTCAGCTTTTGCGGAAGCAAATTTCGATCTTATTGATACAACAGAGATATCCTTACCATTCAGTAATACAGGTGAAGGAAGATATTATTTCTCAACCCTTGATGACTTGTATGCGGTTAATTCATCAAATATGGATGAGTTACTTATCAATGATATTGATTATACAAATCAAAGTTCGTTAAGCATGCCCGCCCCGATCAATGGTAAATATTATATTTACTATCTTGCTACCTCAGCCGGTGCAGAAATGTCACTTACTTTAGAGCCCACAACCGTTATAGATACGATAGATGTTAATGTACCCTATAGTAAAACAGGAGTTGGTCAATTCTATTTTTCAACGACCGATGATCTTTATTCTGTTAGCTCATCGAACATGGATACGATCTTGATCAATGATGTTGATTATACGAATCAAAGTTCAAGTATAATGCCTCCTCGTTTGGAAGGCAGTTACTATATTTATTACTCTTCATCATCGGCTACTTCAGAAATGTCTCTTGAGCTGGAACCACTCGATACCGTAACGATCACATCATTACCTTTTTCAAACAGTGGGATTGCAGAACTATATTTTGCTACAACACTTGACATTGGTTCAATATCTTCAACCGACATGGAAATACTTGAGATAAATGGGGTCGATTATACCAATCAAAGTTCCACTACAATGCCTGTCAAGGTCAATGGGTATTATTATATTTATTATAAATCATCCAATGAAATGGCCAGTATGGTGCTTGAGGAAGTGGAAGTAGATCCCTATCCCGAAACAGTAAATTGGAATGGAAATAATTATAGCAAGGTGACATTGCCATATTCAATTGATGGTGGTTCGGAGACTTATATATATGTCTTTGGGACCGTTAATAATTTTTCTTCAATCCGTGTAAGTGCTTTAGAGATCAATGGAATAGATTATTCAAACCAAAATGTAACTACCATGCCTCCCTCCATTGATGGCAAATATTTTATCCATTATGATCCGAGGAATAAGAATTCGCATTTTGAAATAAACGGGATCAGTGAAGAATTGGTTTATATATTAAATATTAAAGTAAAACTTGAAGGTGCTTTAACGGCATTCTGACATCGAAATATTTTGAAAATTCATTAACGAGTCCGGTTCCGGGACTCGTTTTTTTATACCCGGAGTTTTTGGTAAAATTAGAATTGTTAAGATTTCTTAACAATTGAGTGTAAAAATGTGAAATATTCATCATAATTGTGCCCAATACAGAAAATAAAAATAGTATAACAAGCTGATATGCAGACGATTAAAAAAATATAAACAAAATCTTAACAAAACCTTAATAAATGCTTGACAAAGAAGGATAAAAACATTATCATTGTCCTGAGTTTGAGAGAGAAAAAGAGAGAGTTGAGGAGAAAATGAGAAAAATAAAAAATATCCCAGTTTTAATATTGTTGAGTCTATTCGCCGTTTCAGCTTATGCCGGTATTATTTATAATGGAAATGAATATACCGAAAAAGATATGCCCTTTTCTCAGGACGGCAGTGGAATGCAATATTTTGTTGTTTCCGGTACCATTAGTAATGTTAACTCATGGAATATGAGATCCCTGACCATCAATGGTGACAGCTACACAAATACCTGGTCCAGCACGATGCCGGCTGCTGTTGATGGAAATAAGTATTTTATTATTTATGAGCCGAAAAATAAATTTGCACATTTTGAGATCGACGGAACAAATGACTGGAGTACGGGTGGTACGACCATTGATACGACCGAGATCGATATCCCTTTTGTATATGACGGTAAAGCCAGAACTTATTTTTCAACTGCCGGAACGATCAATATCGTCAGCTCCTGGAGTTTGGATACACTTTTGATCAATGGCGTTGATTATACAAATAGTTGGTCCGATGTTATGCCGGAGCGCATTAACGGAATGTACTATATCTACTACCGGAGCGAAGTGGATTACGGTCACCTTGAACTTGAGGGAAATAATACCGTTCCTTTACCTGAGGCTGACACGGTTTCGATAAGCCTTCCCTATAGTTTTGACGGAGTAGGTCATCATGTTTTTTTGGTAACAGAACAGATCGAATCTATTTCTTCATGGGAAACGGATAGTGTTAATGTTAACGGTATGGTTATAACTAACCAAGCACGATCAGATATACCTGTTCTGCCGGACGGTAAATATTATATCTATTATAAAGGAACACAAGGCGGCTCACATCTTGAAATTGCAAAATATGAACCCTATCCTGAAGTTGTAAGCTACAATGGACAAGATTATAATAAAGTTATGATGCCCTTCACCGCATCGGGTAGTACACCGCAATATGTTTATGTATACGGTTCGGTAGATAATTTCTATTCAAGCGGCGTTACAACACTTGAAATCAATGGCGTAAATTATACAAATCAGACGTCTTCAACCATGCCGGCTTCTGTAGATGGAAAATATTTCATTAAATACATTCCCAAGAATAAAAATTCATATTTCGAGATCAACGGTAGCGGCGAAGAACTCGTATATATTCTAAATATTAAGATATTCCTCGAAGGTGCTTTTTTAAGCGGTGCTCACTAAGAATTCTTTATGAAATAAATCTCTCTCTCTCAACACAGGAGCCTATCGCACGATAGGCTTTTGTACTTTAAGAAGTAAAACGTGAAACGTAAGAAGTAAGACGTGAAGAAAAGAGGAGGAGAGGGTGAGAAGGTGAGAAGGAGAGAAGGAGAGAAGGAGAGAGGGTGAGAAGGTAAGAAAAGAATATATTTTTCGGTATCGTAGGGGCGACTCTGGAGTCGCCCGGGAATAAAAAGGGAGGCTC
>CAYNBL010000163.1:0-3845 GCA_964395205.1 uncultured bacterium
GCAAAAGAATTGAATATTCCTGTCATCGCTCTCTCTCAGCTAAGTCGTGCTCCCGAGCAACGTGGTGGTGACAGTCGCCCCAAATTATCTGACCTTCGTGATTCCGGAGCTCTTGAACAGGACGCTGATCTCGTGATGTTCATACATCGTCAGCATTATTACTCAAAGGATCCGGGTGATGAAGGAAAAGCCGAATTAATCATTTCAAAACATCGTAACGGACCTACCGGTAGTGTTAATTTAATCTTTAAAAGTGAGATCGTTCGTTTCTTCGACGCTCCATATGACTCTTATGCTCATCAAGCTGAAGAAATGTCAATGTAACTAAAATGACCTACGAATTACCAAAAACTTTCCCTAAAGATTTCAATGAACTTATTGAAAAAATAAGATCATACAATAGCAATATTGATACTGATATTCCCCTTATATGGAAAGCCTATAGTTTTGCCAAAACCGCTCATAAGGATCATTATCGTAATACCGGTGAACCTTATTTTGTCCACCTATACCAAACTGCCTATATTTTAGCAGAATTGAACATGGATACCCCTACGATCTGTGCCGGTTTTCTACACGATGTGATCGAAGATATAAAAATCCCCGAAGAAGTCTTGAGAAATGAATTCACTCCTCTGATCGTTAGTCTTGTGGTAGGTGTAACCAAGATCGGTGATATGGATTTTGAAAGCGAGCAACAGGAGCAAGCGCAAAATTTCCGTAAAATGATGTTGAAAGTTGCGGAAGATATTCGTGTCATTATTATTAAATTTGCGGATCGTCTTCATAATATGCGCACTCTTGATGCCATGCCGCCCGAAAAACAGCGCATTAAATCTCTAGAGACCCGCGATGTTTATGCTCCCCTCGCCCATCGTCTGGGTATGTACCGGATCAAGATGGAAATGGAAGATCTGGCATTAAAGTACCTTAATCCGGAAATCTATAAAGAACTCAATGAACGTATTGACGATCAGAAAAAGAGATCGCAGCATGATATTGATGATTTTATCTCTTTGGTCCAAAAATATATTGGTGAAGAAAATATTGAAGCACGTGTTTTTGGACGTATTAAAAGCTTTAATTCAATTTACAACAAAATGCTACGCCAAAATCGTCCCTTTGAAGAAGTATTCGACATTCTTGCGATCCGAGTTATTGTAAGCTCAATTACCCATTGCTATTCCGTGCTTGGTATAGCGCATCAAAAATTCACACCAATCACCGAACGTTTCCGCGATTTTATTGCCACACCGAAATCTAACGGTTACCAATCGGTTCATACAACGATTATTGGGCCCAAGGGCATACCGATAGAGATCCAGATCCGCACGGATGAAATGGATAAAACTGCAGAAGTCGGCATCGCAGCTCACTGGAAATACAAAGAATCGGGTGAAAGTGATGAGCTTGATAAACATATTAATTGGCTACGTGATCTTGTTGACATACTGAAAAATGATACACGAGATGACGAAGAATTTTTAGAAACAATGAAGATCGGACTATTTAACGATGAGATCTTCGTATTTACACCTAAGGGCGATCTTATCAAGATGCCCATTCACTCCACAGCTTTGGATTTTGCCTTTGCCGTCCATACCGAGGTGGGTTTTAGCTGTATCGGTGCAAAAGTAAATGGAAAAATTGTATCTTTGAATACACAACTCTCCAGTGGCGATCGTATTGAGGTCATTACTTCAAATAATCACAATGTCAGTTACAACTGGCTAAGGTTCGTAACCACCAACCGTGCTAAAACTCGCATTAGGAAATGGCTGCAACGGCACGAATTCGAACAAAGTGTCAAACTTGGCGAAGAAATGCTTGAAAAAGGCTTAAGAAAAGCCAAGCTCTCCGCCAAGATCAAAGATGCAAAATCACGATTTAAAGAATTTGCTTATGATACGGATAATCTTTTCTATCAAGCTATAGGAAAGGGTGAACTAACCGTAAAACACATTATCAAAGAGCTTTACACAAAAGAGGATGAAGTTAAATCCTCGGAGGGATTTTTACCTTCTTTTAAACAGTATCGCTCAACGAATGGGATCAGTGTCAGCGGATATGAAAATATGTTGGTTCAGCTTGCCAAGTGCTGTAATCCTATTCCGGGTGATAAGATCATTGGTTTTATTACACGTGGCCGCGGAATTACGGTCCACCGCCATGATTGCCATAATATTCCAAATCTTGAGGAAGAAAAAGATCGTTTTATTGATGTTAAATGGCAAGTAAAGGCAGGACGAACCTTTGTAACTCGCATTAATATTATTAGTGAAGACAGAGCAAGCCTAATCTATGACGTTTCACAGATCATACATGATCAACACACAAATATGTTAAGTATAAATTTTTCGGTTGAAGGCAAATTGGCCAGAGGTCAGGTAGCCGTTATGGTCGAGAGCTTAAAACATGCCGAACGTATAATCCAAAAACTAAAAAATATCCCTGGGGTATTAACCATCGACAGAACATAATTCTGGGAGGAACCAATGGAAAAGAAAACATTCACAAAAAAAGATGTAGCAAAACACATACGCTTAAGAACCAAAGGTGGCTGTAAAATGCGCATCTATGAATGCGAAAAGTATATGGATGAGATCTTTGCTGCCATGTTAGAATTGCTGATGGATGACGCCGCTGAGCGCGTGAGAATTGAGATCCGCAATTTTGGCGTTTTTGAAGTTAAGAACTCAAAAGCCAAGCCACAGGCTAGAAATCCTAAGACCAACGAAGTCATTTATGTACCTGCACGTAAAAAAGTTCATTTTAAAGCCGGCAAGATATTAAAAGAATACCTCTCTAAACCCCGGGAAGTGTAAGGATAAGCATGAAGCGAATCCTTGCGATCGATTACGGAATGCGGCGGATCGGTCTGGCAGTCTCTGATCCTCTTCAGATAATCGCGACTCCTTTGGATACACTAAGGATCAGCAATTATGAAGATGGGATCAAACAACTGAAAGCCGTCTATGAGGAATACAAGCCGATTACCATCATTATGGGCTATCCTCTCGGTACATCTGGCAATAAAACCGATCAAACTCGATTGGTTGATCAAGTGATCGAATCTTTAAGATCAAGCATTGATGTCCCAATCATCTCCTGGGATGAACGTTATACTTCCCTGCAAGCTAAAAGTATCTTACAGCAACAGGGAAGAAAAGTCCGTGACGATAAAGGAATGGTAGATCAATTGGCCGCCCGCATCATGCTGCAAGAATATTTGGATTCACGGAGCAAGACATGAAATTGAATATAAAACATATTCTTTTACTTTTACTTTCCGCTCTTCTCCTTGAATTGTCATTTGCACCATTTAATCAATATTATACTGCATTCTTTGCCCTTCTCCCCCTTCTGTTTATCCTCGAAAAAGTCAAAAACGGTTTTCTAACCGGATTGATCTGGGGGATTTTCTACTCCATTTTGTCAATTCATTGGCTGGCTTTGAATACCGGGACCTTTCCATGGCTGGCAACTTTTTCAATGCTGTTGGCATCTGTTTTCTTAGCTTTGAATTATGGATTCATCGGCATGCTTTTTAAGATGATCCAAAGGAAAGACACATCACTCGCTTTTCTGTTTTTGCCTTTTATCTGGACTGCTGTCGAATTCCTGCGATCATTCGGAATCTTCGGCTTTCCCTGGTTAAGTTTGGGACATTCGCAGGCATATAATACCGTTTATGTTCAAATGGCAGATATCGGCGGTGTTTACACGGTATCATTCATTCTGCTTATGACGAACTTATTTCTTTTTCTTATGATAAAATACTATACCCGAAAACGATTGATCGCGTTGATCGTGATCCTGCTTTTTCCTTTTATCTATGGATCGAT
>CAYNBL010000164.1:0-3829 GCA_964395205.1 uncultured bacterium
AAATAGCTACATTTTCCTGTTTAAAGCCCCTGATACTCATCTCAGCATCACCACTCCCTCCCCCATTACGCACGCTGTAAACACCCGGGATGGACAGCATTGACAATGAAATAGGCTGATCACCAAGCCGGCTTCGAAGATTCTTTGAATCTATAGTTGAAACGGCTACCGGCGATTCTTTTTGCATAGCAAGTCCCGCAGTAATAGTAATCTCATCAAGTTTATAAGATTCGTGTGAAAGATAAATATCTCCAAGCTCCTCTTTTTGATCCTTCACTTTGTAAAGAACAGTTTTCGTTTTGTATCCAACAGCTTGAAACCTGAGAAAGCCTTTGATATTATTTACCCCAATTGAAAAAACACCCGATTCATCAGATACGGCGCCAGTTTTACTATCATTCTGAGTTATGTGAGCCAATGCTACGGCTTTACTATTTGAACGGTCAATTAACTTCCCGTTTACAACAAACTGTGCATTAACAGTAGTGGAAAGAATAATAAGAGATACTAAAAAACCAAAATTCCTTTTCATAACAAATAAATTTTTTATGCAAAAAACCTGACAAGAAACCGGGGCTGCATCAAAAAATTGTATATGAAAAAGGAATATTCCTGAAAGGATGGAATATAATCCATTTATAATTAAAGTCAATTGTTTTCACAACCAACTTATTCCTTATTCAACAAATATTCTTCTACCATCCAGACTTTAACTGTCGGCTCCGGAATTTCACCGAATCAACTCTTTCGATTGATTAATTCAATTATAAAATTTTAGTTAGAAATAAATCAATCTTCAAAGCTCGCGGACTTTAACCGCCGGTCGGGAATTACACCCTGCCCCAAAGAATTTGTCGCGGCAAATATATATAATAATTCAAAAAAGTGAAAGGGAATATGAAATTTATATCTTCCCTTTGTGTTGCTTTTAAACAGTTATGAGCTACTATTTGCCAGCTACCAACCTTTTACAATTCAAGACTAATCTTATATCTTCAATTCATACATTTCAATAAGCAATTTTGCCATGATAGAGTCCCAGATATAGTTTGAGGGGTAATCGAGCATGTTGTTATCCGGACTAAAACTCTCCCAGTAATTATGGTTCGCAGATAACTGTGTTGTAACGGCAAGTTTCATTTTGTTGCCAAGCTCAATGGCAATATCATTATAACAATAGTTCACCAGTCCGTGGAAGACTATTTAATCCCAGAGCAGCCATACCGGACTGTTCCATTTGCAGCAAATAGTCCACGTACGGACTAAACCATGGATCGTCAGCCATCTAATGGAAAGATAATAATACGATTTGGTTTGCTGCATATTCAGAAGAAAGAGGTGGTGATGATTCCTTATTTTCTATATCTATTGAATAATTGCAAAAAATTATTGTAATTACTTTTTTTGCATTAATGGAAACAACTTAAAAAATTCAAGCATCTTATCTTTTCTTTACCGGTAACAGGATTGTTCCACCTATTTACTAAAATGTTTTTCAATTTTCTCCAACAGTTCATTCTTATATATAGGTTTCGAGATATAATCATCACATCCCGCTTCCAAAGATTTTTCCCTATCGCCTTCCAAGGCATGAGCGGTTTGTGCTATAATGATCACATCTTTATTAAACTCACGTATCTTGCGTGTGGCTTCATATCCATCCATTTCCCGCATTCTGATATCCATCAACACAGGTCAGTATCCTTGTTTTTCCTGCATAGCTCTACCGTTTCAACTCCTGTTTTTGCATGTAAAATTTCTTCGCTGATTCCTTTCAGTACTATTCCAAGGTGCATATCCGAAGTTTCTTTATCTTCTGCAATAAGTATTTTCAGGTTTTTAACCTTGCTCTCCTCTTTTTAACCGGATGCCGATTCTTTAGTTTCTTTTTCAAATACCTTATACGGAACGGTAAAATAAAACGCGGAGCCTCTACCTTCTTTTGAATCCACCCATATTTTTCCATCCAGCATCTCTGTATAGGACTTTGAAATTGCCAATCCTAAACCGGAACCCTCATAAACATCTTTATCTTCAATATCAGCCTGTGTAAAACTATCAAAAATTGCCTGTTGTCTGTCTTCAGAAATCCCAATACCAGTATCTTTTACATAAAACTCCAAGTATTTGTCTTTTTTATTATAACCAAATTCAATTGAGCCTTCATGGGTATATTTAATGGCATTTTTAACAAGGTTTGTAAGTATTGAATTGAATTTTGATTTGTCTGTTTCAATGATTGCTTCTTGTATCGGTAAAGAAGTCTTAACAAACAGCTGTATTTCATTTTTCTCGGCTTCAGGCTAAAAAACTTATAAAGGGCTTCGATCTGTTCGTTCACATTAGTTTCTGAAACAGAGATTTTTATCTGCCGGGTTTCTATTCTGGAAATTTCTATTAAGTTTTCTATTGTATCAAGCATACGATACCCGCTTTTTTGGACAATATCAATATATTCTTTCTGTTCCTCACCTTTTAGTCCCGGTTGTTTAAGCAAATTTGCAAAACCGAAAATGCTGTTCATGGGTGTACGGATTTCGTGGCTCATGTTGGTAAGGAAGGCTGATTTCAGCCGGTCGTTTTCTTTAGCTTTTTCCTTAGCAGCTATCAATTCCTCCTGAACTTTCTTCCGGCTGATGGTTATTGCCACCTGTCCCGATACATATTCAAGAATACTCTTTTCTTTCTCTTCGTATCGCACGCCTTGCTCATAAGACTGTACAGTCAGTACACCAATAACCCGGTTTCCAATTTTCAAAGGAACACCAAGCCATGAAACCGAGGGTTTGCCAATCTCAATAATTTCTTTTTGCACTATAAGTTGTTCTTCAATTTCTGGTGTGAGAAGCAGTGTTTTAGTAGTCCGAAATACGTATCCTGTTAATCCTTCCGTTGTCTTTATCGGTGACATCGACTCATAATATTTATCAACATAATAATTAAAATGAAGCAGATCAGTTGAAGGATCGTACAGGGCGATAAAGAGATTTTTTGCATACATTAGTGTGCCGACAAGTTTGCGGATAGATTGAAAAAGATCCTTAAGTGTTTTTGACGTATGAGTGGATTCCGCAGTTTCGTAAATGGTTTTTTGAATGAGTTCCGCCTGCTTGCACTCTGTGATGTCCATTCCAATAAGCTGTATCAGTTCTTTATCTTCGAAAGTGAAATAAGAATAATTTGCCTCAATAATCCGGTTCTCACCTTTTTTAGTGACAATTGTCTTATTCTTTTGTCGGGGAAAATATTTTTCCTTAACGGTATTTATTAATTCATCTGTTTCATTTTTATTATCAAGGATTATTTTGGAAAAATTTGAGCCGATAAGCTCTTTCCTTTCATATTTTGTTAGCTTCACAGCAGCCGGGTTAACTTCAAATATTTTACTATCGCCAGGAACAATCAGGAATATGGGAACGATAGATTCTGTGAAAAGTTTTTGATAACGTAGTTTGGATATTTTGAAATTATCTTCTGCTCGTTTGCGCTCGGTGATGTCATTTACAGCTCCGAAAACATGGGTAACCCTTTGCTGCTTTTTATCCCACTCCGGCTTCAAACGATCATAAAACCAGCGGATTTTACCATCTTTTCTAAAAAGCCTGTACTCGCCGATTACGGAATTGTTAGTAAGCAAAACATCCATCTTTTTTCTTAAAACAGGGATATCGTCAGGATATATATGTGACATCCACCTATCTAAATTCTTTATTTCATCCGAAGAATAAGTAGTAACACGTTCAAATGATTCAGATACCCATTCAAAGTCAAGCTGACCGGAAGGTTCTATAATTAATGAATAAAAATAATCAGATGATAATTCAGAGAT
>CAYNBL010000165.1:0-3788 GCA_964395205.1 uncultured bacterium
TTCGTATCATTATAGAAAGCGGCGATCTTAGCCAGGTATTTATCAAAGAAACTGTGTTCGTAACCTAACTCATACATAATAGTTTTTGAGAAAGGTAATTCAGGGTTACCCAATCTTTGGATATTTCCACCATCTCCATAACGGTCAACTATATATAAATAAGTTGCTGTCGGCATGGATGAAAAATGTCCGTAGTTAAAGTAAAGTTTTGAATTTTCTGAAATAGGATGTGAAATACCAATACGAGGATTTATACTGTGCTGTGCTTTGGTATTTGTATAATTTGCTAAGGTATCAAGAGCAAAACCATATACAGCATTGAGTAAAGTGTCATATTCGGTTAGATCATACCATTGACCATTAAGGTCAAACATATCATAACGCAAACCGGCATTTACGACCAAGCCTTCAAATTCCATTTTATCAAGGATATAGGCTCCAAGACGAATTGGGGATTGATCCCAGTTATAGTATTCTTCCCATGTTGACATAGGGGCAACCAACCATGAATCTACAACGTTGCGTGTATGAACAAAATTAAATCCTGTTTTGATCTCATTATTGCGTGTTAGCTGATTTTGATAATCACCTTTAACGGTTGTTACAATATTGTAACTTGCATCACGAGCAAAACCGGCCCAGTCAGTTCTTGCACCATCAACCAAACTAGGACTGTAGTGAGGATGATATCCACTGGGATAATTATTTACTATATCAAAACCGTATGCTCCAAAAACATCTTCGAACATCCTCAAGGTATCCGTTAGGTCCAATGAATCCAGAGGAAAAATATTATAATCGGTACGCGTGCTATTTACTAATAATTTAGCAAATGATCTTTCATTGAATTGATGGTTCAATTCAAGTCCCATACCCAATCTTGTTATATCAACCGGGTTATTATAACCATTTTGAAATACAGCATAAGATATTGTTGCCAAGTTTGCTACGCTCCAAGTTGATGTATAGTGACTACCCATGGATGGACTGTTGTTACCAGTAGAACTAACAGAACGTGTTTTTCCATAATTCCCTGTAAGTGTCAGGGTTGTTTTTGGGGCTAGGTCTGCCGTAAGATTCATTCTAAATGCATCATCATTATATGAATCCCGAGATAATGGCATGATATATGCTCTCTGATTAGTTCTATAAGATGCAAAAAATCTCATATTACCTAAATTCTCTGTAAAAGGTACCGGACCACCAAAACCCATATCTACAATATAATCAGGTTGATCGTGTACCAATTGCCGATTATGTTCATATTCATAGATCCTCTTCAACTGAGTAGGAGTTAAATCATTAGTCGGATCAGGATCACCCATTAATTCTTCTGATAATTGATTATACCCACCTTCAAAGGCTCTGTATTGTGCTTTAGTATAAATATCCCATGCACCATTGTCTGTACCGGTCCAGCATACTTCATCGTCAAGATAGCCGCGATGCCAGTAACCGCCTGGGTCACCTACAGGTGTTCCAAATTGTTTAGCTTGGACAGGGACATATTGTATATCAACAGTAGCAGAATAATCTTTTTTATCACCTTTTTTTGTTACAACAGACACAACACCTGAACGAGCATTGTCGTATTCAGCGCTAAATCCACCAACCTGGATCTGTACTTCCTGTACAGCTGACATTGGGATGCTGGTATAAGGCGTATTTGAACGTTGATCATTGGTTGACATACCGTCGACCAAGTACAACATTTCATCTGTTTTACCACCACGGATCGATAAGCCCGACACACCTGCCTGTAATGCAACCGCTTCAGAAATACTCTTAACTGGCATTTCAGCGATCTCATCACTGGAGATATTAGTTTGACTGCCGGAAATATCAGTTCTAACGATCGGACGTTCCGCAGTAACAACAACTTCCTGTCCGGCAAATGCCTCTACTGACATAATAAAATCAACTTTTGTATTCAAATCGATCTTAACGACAATATTGCTTTGCGAAAGTTTTGCATATCCCACGTAACTTGCTTGAACAGTGTAAGTTCCGGGAGGGATATTCAAAATTGTGAAATAACCTTCAACATCAGCAGCAGCACCATATGAGGTTCCCTCAACGATCACATTCGCGCCCGCTAAAGCTTGCTCTGTGCTCGCATCAAGAATGCGTCCGCTGATCTTTCCGGTTGTGGCGGCAAAAGCAAACAGTGTAAAACTGATAAGCAGGAACGCCACTATATATTTTTTTACATTCATTGTATTACCCATTTTTCATTGATTAGAAGGAATATCGCAGAGTAAAACTTTGTGCATCATTGAAAATGCCAAATGGTGTATAGGAATAATCAATAGAAATTCCTGCGACTTCAACACCTGATCCAAATGTCAAACCACGTTCATCGCGGTTACCCATGTAACCAACACGTACGAAAAAGACATCCATGAACTTATACTCTAATCCTAAATCAATATATTCGGGATATGACCTTGGGTGGCTTGCATCAACACTCAATAATAGAGAGTGATTATCTCCTGCACTTTCAACAAAGTCCATAAGATCCATAGAAACACCCATTGTAAAGGTCAAAGGAAGCTGGAAACTTTCTTCTTCGAACATAACTTCTCCGGAGAAGTTTCTAACGCTCATACCAAATACAAAGCTTTTCCAACCTGTTTTAAAGTAAGTACCAAAATCAAAAGCAAGTGCATTGGCAACATGATCGCGTGTGACAACTTCTGATACTCCGGTCTGCAGATCTTCGATAAGCACGTTGCTGCTGCCCAGATCCTGGCCTACCCAACGAATTTGACCACCAACAGAAAATTTTGTACTTAATGATTTAGCATAACCAATACCTGCCTGCATGGCAGTGGGATAGATCAAACCGGTTTCAATATAACCTTGATCATTTCCCCAAAATTCAGTTCCTTCAATTTCTCCATAATCTACAGAAGATACCGAGATCGCAACGGCCCCAAAACGACCATTGGCAATATTGAATGCACCCGTAAAGGAATTGTGTTTGATTCCTGCGATCCATGTATTGTAGGAAGCAGTCACATCCATAGTACCTTGCATAAAACCAAGTGTTGCGGGATTATAGTAAATTGCTGCAGATCCGCATTCAACTGCATTAAGCGCACCGGCCATACCGTTAGCACGCGCATCTGATCTAACGCTCAAAAACTGAAAACCTGTTTGAGCGATCTTTTTGTAGTCCTCAGCAAACAACAAACCAACACTAAGGCATACGATCAAAGTGAGTGTCAATTTTATATTTTTCATAACGATTTCCTCATTCTTTCGTTTCAATGAATTAACTGCCTTTAATTACCATGTTTATTCCGTCATTATCTCCACTATAGCTTATCGCTACAATGTATAAATTCTCGACAAAGTTATATAGATAAAATACATCCTTTATATTGGGACTGACGAAAATCTCACGGAAGGTAACACCAATTACATTTGCTGCAAATGGATTGAACTTCTTACCACCTGAAGGATATTCAGTAATTAGATTATACATAGAAACTGTACCGCCATCGATATACATTATTAAGGTATCAATACTGGCAGTATCATCGATTCTTAAGAAAAACAACCCCTGGGGCAAAGCCGGATCATAATTCAAATGAATGCCCTTATCGAAATCGGCAAAAGTAATACTCTCCAGACCATTTAACAAAGCGTTCATTTTATCCGCTGAACGTAAGAGATCAGTTACAACCAAGGTTTCATCTGCCTGCCAAAGCGTATCACGCTGTGCTACACCGAGTGAATCGCACTGAGCTGCAGATACTAAGTTTTTCATAACGGTTGGTGAA
>CAYNBL010000166.1:0-3737 GCA_964395205.1 uncultured bacterium
ATTGAATTTGTTTTTAAGGGTGACTGGCTTTACGCCAACAAGACCACCTTAGGGGCGGATAACGGTATTGCGCTTGCTTATGCTATGGCTATTGTTGAATCCGACGTTCCTCATCCAGAATTGGAATTATTATTTACCGTTGATGAAGAAACCGGTTTGACCGGAGCGCTTGCATTAAAAGAAAATTCGTTGAAAGGTAAGATCCTCATCAATATCGATTCAGAAGATGAAGGTGTATTTACCATTGGATGTTGCGGTGGGGTGGATACCAAAGTTTGGTTCCCTCTTGAATATAGCGATGTTCTATATCCGGCATTTAAACTTACCCTCGGCGGCGCCTTTGGCGGTCACAGTGGCGGTGATATTGTTAAACATCGTGCCAATGCAAATAAACTATTGCTTCGTACGCTTTGGAAATTGAAAGAAAAAACGAAGATGCAACTGATCTCACTTCACGGTGGAACGGCACATAACGCCATACCGCGTGATTCTGAAGCAGTCATTGCTATTCCCGCAGAAGCAAAGAAAAAAGCGGACGAGATCGTAGTCGCAATGGTTGCGACCTTCCAAAACGAATACAAAGGCTTTGAAGAAAATCTCTTTGGAAAACTTGAAGCGGTTGAAACAGAAGAAAAAGCTATCAGATCTGAATTGGAAGACCGTGTTTTACGTTTTTTAATCGCTTTTCCGAACGGTATTGAGGAACTCGATCCTTCAGTCCATAACGGTGGTCCCTTACTTGCCGAAACATCCAATAATTTTGCGGTTATCCGGACAGAAGATAAGATCATCCGTGTTTTATCCAGTCAGCGTTCTCAAGTTATGTCTTCGCGCCATATGCTGACGCAGAAGATCGAGATGCTTGCACATCTCGCCGGCGCAAAATATGAAAGCGGAAACGGTTATTCATCATGGCAACCCAATTGGGATTCGGCACTTCTTGCAGCGACTAAAAAAGTCTACACAAAATTATTTGGTAAAGATGCCGAGGTCAATGTGATCCACGGTGGTTTGGAATGCGGTGTGATCGGTGCAAAGCATAACGGTATGGATATGATCTCACTGGGTCCGACTATTGAGAATCCTCATTCACCGGATGAACGCATGTATATTCCATCTATTAAAAAGGTTTGGGACCTTTTGGTAGACCTTTTAATAACTTTATAAAATCAATTCAGGAAAGTTCATGGCTATATCACATGAAGAAGTGAAATATATTGCAGGTTTAGCACGTTTGACCCTGACCGACGGAGAGATTAATCTCTATGCTCAGCAATTGAACGATATTCTTGGATACATTGATCAATTAAACGAACTTGATGTGGATAATGTAGAGCCCATGAGTCATGTGCTCGATATTATCAATGTCATGCGGGAAGATAAACACCTCCCTTCACTGACCCGGGAAGAGGTGATGGCAAATGCCCCCGATCATGACGATGAACATTTTAAGGTACCCCGGGTAGTTAAAGGATAAGGAGTCTCCCATGGCAACAAATGTGAAAGACCCAAGATCAACCCGTTATATCTTCGTAACAGGCGGTGTGATCTCCGGTCTCGGAAAGGGCATTACCTCAGCTTCTATCGGGTACTTATTAAAAGAAGCGGGTTATAAAGTTACCATTCAGAAATTTGATCCCTATCTTAATGTTGATCCCGGCACTATGAGTCCGACTCAGCACGGTGAAGTCTATGTTACCGATGATGGCGCGGAGACGGATCTGGATCTTGGGCATTATGAACGTTTTCTTGATATTTCCATGTCAAAGAAAAATAACGCGACAGCAGGTCAGGTCTACAGTAAAGTTTTAGAAGCTGAGCGTCGGGGCGAATATCTTGGACGGACTGTTCAGGTCATTCCGCATATTACCAATGAGATCATGCGTCGTTTTACTACGATCTTGGAAAATGATGATTTTGATATCATTATTACTGAGGTTGGAGGTACGGTTGGAGATATCGAAAGTCTACCTTTTCTTGAAGCCATTCGTCAGTTTGAAAACACACTACATTATCATGAATACATGAATATTCATGTGACTCTGCTTCCATATGTGGAATCATCCGAAGAGATCAAAACGAAACCGACACAGCACTCTGTGCAGAAATTACGCGAGATCGGCTTGGCTCCGGATATGATCATGTGCCGTACCGGTAAAGTTGGTATAGATAAAAGTGCTCGTGATAAAATAGCATTATTCTGCAATGTACGTCCTCAGGGCGTGATCGATATGCCTGATGCTGAAACTATTTATGAAATCCCTCTTCTCTTTAAAAAACAAGATGTTTATACCACGATCGCAACACACTTGAGATTAGGTAATGAAAAAAATCCCGTATTAAGAAAATTAAAGATCATGGTCAATCATATCAAAGATCCCGCGCACGCTGTTAATGTAGGGATTGTTGGAAAATACACCGATATGAAAGATTCCTATAAGAGTATAACGGAATCCTTTATTCATGCGGGAGCCGAGAACAACACGCGCGTGAATCTGACCTGGATCGAAGCTGAAGATCTTGAGAAAATGGATAATAGAGAACGCAATAAGATATTTAAACCATTAGACGGTTTTCTCGTCCCCGGTGGCTTTGGAAAAAGAGGCATTGAAGGAAAGATCCTTGCAGCCCGATATGCCCGCGAAAAGAAAATGCCCTACTTTGGTATTTGCCTCGGCATGCAGATCGCAGTCATTGAATATGCTAGAAACATACTAAGATTAAAAGACGCAAATTCGACAGAATTCAATGCTAAGACAGAACATCCCATTATTGATTTGATGGAAGAACAAAAAAAAGTCACCAATTTGGGCGGTACCATGCGTTTGGGTGCTTTTGATTGTGAATTGACGAATAATACAAAAATAAAGAATGCTTATCGATCAGCTAAAATATCCGAGCGACATCGTCATCGTTATGAAGTAAATAATGAATACAGAGATGATTTACAAAAAGCAGGTTTGAATATTGTGGGTATAAACAAAGCTCATGATCTGGTCGAATGTATAGAGTTACCTGAACACCCATGGTTTGTTGGAGTGCAATTTCATCCCGAATTAAAGTCGCGTGCAGTAAAAGCACATCCTCTTTTCCGTGAATTTATTGCAGCGATCCTGAAAGAAAAGAAACTTTAATGACCGCTGATTTTAAACAAAAACTAAAGAATATTAAACTCATCGCCACAGATGTTGACGGTGTCCTGACAGATGGTTCTTTTTATATTGGCAATGAAAGTGAAATGAAACGCTTTCATTCCAATGACGGACTGGGCTTTGTTTTATTAAGATTACTTGATTTCCCGGTTGCCATCATTTCAGGACGTTATTCTGAAGCTACCATAGCTCGCACACGCGCCCTAAAAATTCCCGATAACATGGTATTTCAAGATAGCTATATTAAAACCGGCGCATTTGAAACACTCAAAGAACGCTTTTCTCTGGAAGATCATGAGATCGCTTATATTGGGGATGATTTTATTGATACGCCTCTGTTAAAACGCTGCGGGGTATCGTTTGCACCGGTCAATGCCATTCAAGAAGTCAAAGAATTGGTTGATCATGTTACCCTTATTCCCGGCGGATCCGGTGCTTTCCGTGAAATGGTGGATATGATATTGCGGGCTCAGGGAAGTTTTGATCAAGCTATTGATAAGCTTCATGGGCTGTATTAAATCAGTAGGCAGTAGGTGACGAATCTCATAACATCGTTTACAGATAAAGTTTCATAACATAGTTTAC
>CAYNBL010000167.1:0-3725 GCA_964395205.1 uncultured bacterium
ATATTTTATCGACTATGGCACAGGGTGTGTACATGAAAGAAAGTGAAATACTTGCCCAATCAGTTGAAACAAAATTCAAGAATCGTGTGGGTACCAAAACACGCGGTATAAAACAAGCCAGTTTTATTGTGCTGATCGGTCCGGCTATGCCGGCCATTTTAACCGAAATCGGTTTTATTTCCAATTGGACCGAATTAGGAAAACTAAAAAAAGATTCTTACAGACAAGAAATTGCCTATTCCCTTTATCTCGCGATCAGTGAATTCAAAAAGAACTACGAAAAAGAGATCAAAGAAAACTAAAAACGATAAACGATGAACGATGAATGATAAACGATGAACGATAAACGATGAACGATAAACGATGAATGATATATTAGACACTTGATTCTCAACCCTCGACAACTCGACGTATCGACATATCGACATATCGACAAAGAGTTATTAAAACAGAGGTAACAAAATGAAAAGAGGACCCATCGGTATTTTTGACAGCGGACTTGGTGGACTGACCATCTTCCATGATATACGCAAACGTTTACCTCAATATGATTTTCTCTATCTCGGAGATACGGCACGAACACCTTATGGAACACGTTCTTTTGAAACCATCTACCATTATACGCAGCAAGGCGTGGCTACTTTGCTTGACGCAGGTTGTCCGCTTGTGATTCTCGCCTGCAATACGGCATCTGCTAAAGCCCTTAGAAATATTCAGCAAAAAGATCTCATTGCCAACTATCCCGATCGTCGGGTATTGGGCGTTATTCGGCCTAGTGTGGAAGTTGTGGGAGAGAGCAGTCAAAGCAAGAAGGTTGGACTTTTCGGGACACCCGGAACCGTCCGCTCAGATTCATATAAAATGGAATTGAATAAACTTTTTCCCGATGTGACCCTCTACCAGGAAGCGTGTCCGATGTGGGTGCCTTTGGTAGAGAATAATGAAGTCAATACTCCGGCAGCCGAATATTTTGTCCAAAAACATGTTAAATCTTTGCTTTCCAAGGATAGTAATATTGATACGATCATTCTAGCTTGTACACATTATCCTTTATTGATTGATCAGATCATGAAATTTGTCCCTGAGCATATCAAGATACTGGATCAAGGACGACTGGTTGCCGACAAATTGGATGATTATTTAAAACGCCATCAGGAAATTGAAGAACGATGCATGAAAAATGGGGATTCCCAATTCATGACAACGGGTGCGGTTGATCTATTTGAAGAAAATGCGGAAATATTCTTTGGGAAGCCTATTAAAGCCGAACATATAGAATTGACATAAAAATGATTGGGGTTGTCATCTCGACCGGATCCCACCACGATACTTCGGGGTCGGGGGGAGTGGAGAGATCTCAAACAATAAAAATGTTGAGTAATTCGAGATCCCTCGACTGTGCTCGGAATGACATTATAGCGTATAAAGACAAAATATCAATAAACCTATGCAAGATTATCTATCAGATCTCTATAAAAAACTGAGCGGACAGATGAAGCTCGGCCGCGAGCGTTGCGAAACGCTGATGCAAGAACTTGGGCATCCCGAAAATTCTTTTCCCTCTATTCATATTGCCGGAACGAACGGTAAAGGCACCGTTACCGTTGTAGCAGCTGCTCTACTTGAAGCTGTAGGTTATAAAACGGGGCGATTTACATCACCGCATTTAATTCGTTTCAATGAACGGATCTGCATCAATCGTGAACAGATCGAAGATGAGTATATTAAAAATTTTCTGGAAGCTAACGATGAATTATTACAAAACACGGAAGCTTCTTTTTTTGAAGTGACCGCCGCATTGGGATTTTCATATTTTAGAGACCAAAAAGTTGATGCGGCTGTCGTTGAGACCGGACTGGGAGGACGACTGGACGCCACATCGGTGCTGACACCAAAAGTTTCGGTGATCACCCGGATCGGATATGATCATACCAATATTCTGGGTGAAACTCTACCTGAAATAGCTCGCGAAAAAGCCGGTATCATTAAGAAGGGGAAACCGGTATTGACAGGCATACAAGCACCTGAAGTCATTGATGAACTAAGAATGCATACTGAACATCTGCATATTGTTGATCCTGATATAATGTTCACTAATGTTAAACTTAAACCTCAAGGCATGAGTTTTAGGATCAGATCTTTCGAGCGGGAAGTGACCATTCCAATTACCGGACGACATCAATTGGGAAATATTGCATTGGCGATCCGAGCGGTTGAAACATTTTTGGGTCGTACTTTGGAATTTGATGATATCCAAAAAGGTTTTGATCTTGTTGAGTGGAAAGGACGTTTTGAACGGATATCAACGAAACCGGATATTATTTACGATGTCGCTCATAATGCTGAAAGCATTCATACTTTTTGTAAAACAGCCAAAGAAGTTTATCCTGATAAAACATTTTATGTAGTATTGGGACTTCTCCAGGATAAGTCGCCTGAAAATGTACTGATGAAATTAGAGATCCTGGCAGAAAAGATTTGGATAGCTCCCGTTAACTCGCACCGAAGTTTATCGGATGAAGAATTAAATGATCTGGCCAGTAGATTTCCAAGAGTGAAGACGGCGAGTAATATTAATGAGGCCTGTCATAACGCATATAGAGAAATATCCAAGGATGCAGTATTATGCGTCATAGGTTCTCACTACATTGCCGATGAAGTTTACACATGGGTTGGGGAAATAACCCCGACGAATGGAGGGGTTAAACATAATTAGCCCGGCATGGAATGCCGGGTATTAGATCAATATAATAATTCAACCCTGAGCTTGTCGATGGGTTGAACTAAGAATGATTATATATATGATCTTTAATAATCTGGTTTTTCAGTTCAACCCCTCCATGGAGTCGGGGTTGTGATTGTTTGGGAATACAATACCCGGGATTTTATCCCGGGCTATTAAACTTCAACCCCTCGACAAGCTCAGGGTAGTTTGTTGAAAATAAATCAAATTAAAATTAGACAGGAGTGTATTATGGATAATTGTATTTTTTGTAAGATTGCAGCAAAAGAAATTCCCTCAACAAGCGTGTATGAAGATGATCATCTTCTTGCCTTCCGCGACCTTAATCCACAAGCACCTGAGCATATACTCATTATACCCAAAAAACATATTGCCCGCATTGAAAATTTAAGCTCTGAAGATACCGACCTGATGGGTCGCTTGCTTGTCGCTGCCAAGCAGATCGCGGATGACCTTGGACTTAAAAACGGGTACCGTCTTGTTTTTAATAACGGCCTGGACGGTGGACAGGAAGTGGAACATATTCACTTGCATTTGATGGGCGGAAGAAAGTTTTCTTGGCCGGCAGGCTAAATCGTAACGCGTAACTTGTGACTCGTAACTCGTTACGAATTGTCAATTGTCCTTTGTCAACTGTCAATTGTGTTAAACCCTTTATTTATGCGCTTATTTCTATTTGAAAAAGAGGCTTTTTGTCTTAAATTACATGGTTAAAATTACGAACTGAAAATGTATATATCTAAACTGGAAATTGTTGGTTTTAAATCCTTTGCGACGAAAACTGTTTTACAGTTCGGGCAAGGGGTTACTGCGATCATCGGACCCAATGGTTGCGGCAAGAGTAATGTTGTTGATGCTATCCGCTGGGTAATGGGTGAACAGAAAACGCATTTGCTCCGTTCCGAATCAATGGTGGATATCATTTTCTCGGGTTCCAAGAACCGGAAACCCGTAAATTATGCTGAAGTTTCACTGACCATTC
>CAYNBL010000168.1:0-3713 GCA_964395205.1 uncultured bacterium
TGACGGTTTGGGCTATGAAACGTGGCGGATTTTCGGAGAGTGTTCCAGTCCGACAGGACATGAAATATTAACAAGAATCCGACCAACGCAAACCCTGAACCCCGACATGATTTATAGCCATTGTTGTACTGTTATTTCAAATAACAGATTCCAATGTAATTAAGTATTAATTATTATTTAATCCTTTCGCGGTGCGATCTTGCATTGCTGGTGGAGGTGTAGCAAGACCCGGATTAGCCTTTAATAATTTCATTACTTCTTCTACGACCTTTTCCATTTGCGGATCACGCCCTTGAACTAATAAATTTGGATCATCCCAAACAGGAAAATCAGGTTTAACACCTACGCCTTCATCGAACCAAGTGCCATCATTTAAGTAAAGTCGTGCTCCTGGCACTGTAATTCCTCCCCCATCAATAAGCTGGTGGCCGGTTGCAGGACCCACCAAAATCCCTAGTGTTCTCTCACCTACAATTGGACCTGCATTCAATTCTCTAAATGCCCATGGCAAACCATCGCCTCCGGAACCTGCCCAACCATTAATTAACATGCCCATTGGTCCAGTATTTGTTTTTGTTGGATATGTAATGTGCTTTCCATGACGCCAGTATAAATTGTAGATAACGGGTCTTTTTAATAGTTCTAGAAAACGATCAGCAAGCTGACCACCACCATTAAATCTTTCATCAATGATAAATCCTTCTTTGTCTAATTGCCCATAGAACATTTTCACTAATTCTAACTGTCCCTGTCCACCAGTATTGGACATATAAATATATCCCAACTTACCGCCAGAAAGCTTATCTACGAGTTTTCGATTGTTATCCATCCACTCATGATAGCGAAGTGTTTGTTCATTCCCTTGCGTCAAACATTCTACTACGTAATTTTTAGCATCTGTTGATGAACCAGTTTTACTGATACTCAAACTAACAGTTTTCCCTGAAAGGCCATCAAAAGCAGAATAAGGATCTTTACCTGGATCTAGAGCAATTCCATTTACACTTAGTATAAAATCACCAGTATTTACGTCCATTCCAGGACGATCGAAAGGAGAACGTACTTCTGTATCCCATGGAGCTGGCCGAACAATCCTCTTTATACGGTATTTGTTATTACTCATATCCCAATCAACACCAAGGTACCCTGTACGGATTTGATTCACAGATTCATTATCGCCACCAAAAGTATAGGTATGGCCAGCACTTAATTCTGCGCTTAGATTAGATTGTATATTAGTAACATCCCATCGTGTTCGAGCATCTTTGATTAATGCACCATATCGAACTTTCAATTCGTCCCAATCCACTTGTTGCATATCCTTGTCATAGAAGAAATCACGGTATCTTCTCCAGGTATCGTTAAATATTTGCTGCCATTCTTCTCTCGGATTCCATTGCATTACCATGTCGTTTGTAGGAATTGGATCTTTAATTTTTTGATCGACTTCTGGCTTTATGATTCCATATTTCCCTCCACTTTTTACAATTATCTTTTTTCCATCAGCACTTAGAGCAACAGCTTGAAGATTGTCAATAATTTTCTTTTCCTCTCTTTTTTCTAAATCGAATAATTGAAGAATTGGTTTTCCACCTGAACTACCAGTATTGGGAAATCGTTGATAGACGATTTTATTTTCAAATGACATCAAGGCTCCAAAATTACCGGGCTCAGAAGGCAAAATGGTGATTCTACTCTCTATATCATCCCAGTCAATTTTAAGGATTAACTCAGGTTTTGCTTTCTCCTTTTTATCTTTTTTATCTTTGTTTTTATCACCATCATCACTTTCTTTTTTCTTAACATCTTTTGCCAACGTATCATTTTTTGGACTTAACAAGTACGGAGCATCTTTTGTTAAACTTATTGCAGCAAGTTGGGTGTTATTTGGATAAATCCAAGTACCATCACCTAATCCGCTATACGCTGAGTTGAACATTCTATCCGTATAATAGTACAGATAAATGCCGTCACTACTAAAAACAGGACTATAATCAGAATAATAGCCACTCGTGACATTATAGACCTTGCTTTCCTTCAAACTGTACATAAAAAGGGCGTTGTTGTAATTGTCTTTCGTTTTAGTATAAGCTATCCATTTTGAATCGGGTGACCAATTGATTGTGAAGGAAAATCGACCTCCATGACCGATATTCTGACTGTCACTATCGACTTTTTTTAATGCCTTCGTTGCTATATCAATGATATTGATGTCATTTTTTTCATCAATGAAGGCTATTTTTTCACTATCAGGAGACCAATGTAAATTATATCCAAACCCTTCGTTTATGTTTGATAATTTCACAGGAACCGCATTGTTGCGCATATGTTGTAAATAAATTTCATTCTCTCCTGACCGATCACTCCAATACGCTACATAATCGCCATCTGGAGACCAAGAAGGATTTCGATCAAATGCGCCACTTGATTGTGTTAAGTTAACTACATAGCCATCTTTTGCTGGGACATTAAATAATTCACCTCTTGCTTCAAAAACAATACGCTTTCCCCCCGGGGCGGCAGTCATATTCTGGATGCTACTACTAACATTTTTTATTTGTGGTAACTCAACGGAAAGGTCACTTACAACAGTTACATCAACTTCTTCGTAGGTTTCTGTTGTTAGATTCATAAGATAAAGTTGACCTCCAGCCTCAAAAACTAGTTCATTTGCACCTGCAGATAGATAGGTTATATCAAAATCAGTAAATGTTGTGATTGGTTTAGATGATCCCGAATCTGTGTCATAAACCCATACATTTCGCCTCATCATGGTGTCCTGATCTGAAAGAAAGTAAATCTTTTTTCCTGCCCACGAAGGTTTCCCATCATTGGCGAGATTATTTGTTACATTAACAGTCTTGTTTTTTTCTAAATCGAATATTAAAATATCAGAAGTAAGACCTCCGCGATATCTTTTAAACGGATAGTTTTCTGTAATTTTTGTGATATACGCTAATTTGTTACCGTCTGGTGAAAAACTTGCAAGTTCTCCATAAGGAACATTTAATCGTTCCGGAAGCCCCCCTGTTTTGGGAACAAGGTAAAATTGTCTCACGCTAGGCGTTCCAGTTTCTCTTTTAGATGCAAATAAAATTCTCTCGCCATCAGGATGCCAGTCCAGCATTCGATCTGGATAGGAGGCATAGGTCAGACGTTTTGGCACGCCACCCGTTGATGGCATGATGAAAATATCAAGATTCCCATTGTAGCTTGCGGTATAGGCAATCTCGGACCCATCCGGTGAAAATTTTGGATATGATTCTTCACCAGGGGAGTGGGTTATTTGCACTGCTTGACCACCTTCTTTCGGCATAATCCAAATGTCACCACCATATACAAAGGTGATCTGTGTTTCAGAAACATCAACATAACGCATTAATTTGGCGTTAATTTGGCTGAATGAAGTTAAACTGGTAAAGGCAAGAAGGAGAGTGATTATAGTTTTCATGATATTTTATTAAGTAATTTTAATTAAGATAAAAATTATATTTTCGGATATTCTAAATTTATATATTAATAGTACAACAACGTTAAATGTATGAAAAGTTGCCGACTTCGAAGCTCATCAGTATCAAGTTATGATGACCTTAAAATGAGCTAAGCTGCTTAATTTTACTGCTATCCAGGCAATTTTTTATACATATTGTTATGCCGACGTGCTTTATTCTATGTCCATTATTATCTGCAGGTTTTCTTTAATTTTGGCTGTC
>CAYNBL010000169.1:0-3590 GCA_964395205.1 uncultured bacterium
CGATACGCGAAAGATTGGTTTGAAATAGACATTTCTAATAGCTTTAATAAATTTTAAGAATCGCATTCTCATTGAGATCCTGAACCCCGATGTCCACCGGACATCGTTTCAGGATGACTAGGTTTGGGGGCTCACGGACATCCTTTCAGGATGACAGTTATTCCCATTTTCATTAGCACCGGGTTTAAACCCGGTGTTAGTGAAGCAAAGGCTTCTTCTTTACATATCACAAGAAGTTCTTTTGAGTGAACCATCATTTTACGAGACGCGATAAATCGCGTCTTTACATTTCGTTCTTATAATTACACTTACCCCGAATTATATTTGGTATTTTCAATATATTTCCTTAACATTAATCCCTTTAGGGTAGTATTTAGTTTATTATCGTCAATTTGCGAGGTAAAAAATGCTCAAGGAACAAAACATGGCGGTGCAGGAGAATTTGGAAGAGCGAAAAACCGCTATCCGCCGCGCGAAGCGTGTTGTTCTGAAATTGGGCACGAAAGTTCTTTTATCACATTACCAGAGCGGCGGAAAGAACGAGGAGATCCTGAAACTTATCGACGATATCGCCGCTTACCAAAAAAAGGGGTACGAGTTCGCGATCATCACCTCCGGAGCCGTGGGCTTTGGTATGGAGATGCTCGGACTTGAAGCCCGTCCCAATGACCTGAAGAAAAAACAGGCGCTGGCCTCCATCGGACAAGCTCTGCTCATGCAGAAATGGAACGAATTGTTCGCCTCGCGGGGATTGAACACCGGGCAAATTCTTGTCACTTACGACATCATCGAAAACCGAAAACGTTTCCTACATACCCGCGATTGCCTGCTCTCCCTTTTCCGCTACGGCGCCATTCCCATTATCAATGAGAACGATTCCGTCGCGGTCGATGAACTTAAATTCGGCGACAATGACAATCTGTCCGCGCTGGTCTCTTCGCTGATCGATGCGGACTTGCTGATCCTTTATACCGATACCGACGGACTCTTTAACAAAAACCCGCAAAAGAATGATGATGCCGAACGCATCGGCTTTCTTGATAAGATAGACGACAAAACCTTTGACCTGATCGAAGATAAAATAAATGCATTTTCGCTGGGCGGCATGACCTCTAAACTGCAGGCGGCCTTACGGTCCACGCAGGGCGGCGCGAATGTGGTCATTACCAACGGCTTTACACCCAAACTCAAAGCCATTCTACGCGGCGAAGATATCGGGACCTATATTCCAGCTGATCAAAAATTCCAGAGCAAGCGCAAACGCTGGATCTTTTTTAATCATCGCGTCAAGGGCAAGATCTATGTGGATGCCGGTGCTGTAAAAGCACTGGTCACCGGAAATAAGAGTCTGCTCCCCGGCGGTGTCCTTAGCGCCGAAGGCGTTTTCCAGGAAGGCGAGATCGTAGGTATTTACAACGAGGCGCATGAGATGATCGCAAAGGGCATCAGCTATTACAATTCCTGGGATGTCGAGCGCATCAAAGGACGGCGCACTGGAAATATTAAAAAATCAGAAGTTAAACGTTATTATGATGAAATCGTACATCGTGACAATATGATCATCATGCAAAACAAGGAGTCATAGATGGTACGAGAACTGGCACAAAAAACCCATGCTGCTTATCAGGCATTTTTAGAGACCGGGACAAGTGAAAAAAAGAACGCGATCCTGGCATCCATTGCCAAAGGGATTGAAGCAGCCCGGGAAGAATTGAAACATGCCAATCAAAACGACCTGAACATCGGGCGCGACAAGCACCTGACTGCTGCATTTTTAGACCGACTGGCATTGAATGATGCGCGTATTGACGGTATGATCCAATCCTGTCTGGAACTGATCGACCTGCCCGATCCCGTGGGCGAGATCTACGAAAGCTCTGTCCGTCCCGCCGGTTTTACCGTATCAAGAATGCGCGTTCCCATCGGCGTGATCGGTATTATATATGAAGCCCGTCCCAACGTGACCATCGAAGCCGCCACCCTGTGCATGAAATCGGGGAATGGCGTTATTTTGCGCGGTGGGTCCAATGCCTTCCATTCCAACATGGCACTGGTCAAGGTCCTTCAGGAAGCACTGAAAGAAAATGATGTGGATGAAAATCTTATCTCCTATCTTGGGACTACCGATCGTGCCGCAGTGAATGAATTACTGCAACAGGACGATCTGGTTCATCTGATCATTCCACGAGGCGGTGAAAGTTTGATCCGCTCGGTCGTCGAAAAATCCCGTATCCCAGTTCTGAAACATTATAAAGGCGTTTGTCATGTTTATGTGCATGAAAAAGCCGATCTGGATATGGCGACCAAAATCATCGTCAACGCAAAGGTTCAGCGGCCCGCGACCTGTAACTCCGCCGAGACCCTGCTTGTGGATGCCAAGATCGCCAAGAAATTCCTGCCTAAAGCGCTGGCGCAATTGCAAGCAGCCGGTGTTGAGATTCGCGGTTGTGCCAAGACCATCATGATCTACGACAAAGAGGTCATTCATGCCAATGAAGACGATTTCTACGCCGAATTCCTCGATCTTGTCATCGCCGTAAAGGTGGTGGAAAATCTCGACGACGCCATTGCACACATTAATCAATACGGCTCCGCTCACACGGATGCCATTATTTCTCAAGAAAAAACAGCCACCGAGCACTTCATCCGGAATGCCGATACCGCTTCCGTCATTGTCAACGCCAGCACGCGTTTGGCCGACGGAGGCGTCTACGGTCTGGGTGCAGAGATCGGTATTTCGACCGATAGATTGCATGCAAGAGGACCTATGGGACTTAGGGAACTGTGCACATATAAATGGATTGTGACAGGACAAGGACATATTCGCGAATAAATTTCTTTTGCAGAAAATCATTTGTGTAGGAGTTCGGGGTTCGGAGTCTTTGAATAATGAATCATGAACAATTGAACATTCGAACAATCGAAGTTTAATTCAGAAATTGAATGATCGAATGTTCGGTGTTCGATATTCAGGGTGGATTGTGCTTGGTGCAGGGCACCTGCGCAATTGACAATTGACAGAGGACAATTGACAATTAATATTTTTGTTAAACGTAGGGGTTGGACATGTCCAACCCTTTTATTTTGTGTGTTAAATATCTTTAAGAATCGCATTCTCATAGAGATCCTGATCCGTCAGCTGGCGGACCACCGAACATCGTTTCAGGATGACGACCTTGGACTGTCATCCCGAGTCCCGATGTTTCGGGAAGGGATCTATTTATAATACTTAAAGTTTATAAGTGCACTGTTCAACCCCTCGACAAGCTCGGGGTTGTAGAGATGTTTGGGGTTAACATTCCCGGGATTTCATCCCGGGTTATTTTACGTTCAACCCTTCGACAAGCTCAGGGTTGAAACCTTCAAAATATTTTAACCCCGACTTTATGGAGGGGTTGAATTAGAATTACCCGGCATGAAATGCCGGGACATTGACACTACTAAAAAAACAACCCCGAGCTTGTCGAGGGGTTGAACAATTCTATTAAACATTTGTATCATGACAAGATAGAGATCCTAAACAAACCCTCTACAGGCCCCGAAGCATCCATTAGACTACCAAGTCCCCAAAAAAGCATTAAATTATAATG
>CAYNBL010000170.1:0-3581 GCA_964395205.1 uncultured bacterium
TCTTTTAAAACCAAACCAATTTCGCTTGCATAACTCTCAAAAGGAGCTTTTCTCAGATCTTCATTCAAGGCATCAATGATCATATGTTCATTATCAATGATCATGGTTTTAAGTTTTTTAAGCGCTTCACGGCGAGAACCGAGATCGCGACTTTCGCCGGAGGTAAAAAAAGTTCTCTGAGCTTTCAAGATTGAGGAGATTTGTTCAATATTCATACGTTTTCCTTTATTACAAGTGGGAATTAAAATAAGGCTAAATGCCCATATTGACAAGTTGGATTTTATCTAATAAAATCCTATTATTGACCATGAAAGATTTTACATCATACTTAAACAAACTATTGGGGCGAAGGCCCTCGGACCTGGAACAGGAAGTCTTTGCCTGCTTTGATCCATATGAGCCTGATCGTGAAAAGCGCTTTTTGCATTTTAATCCATCGCGTCCTCTTTATTTAAATATCAATGATGATCATTATGTTTATATTAGCAACCATACCAGCAGATTGCGCTGTTGCTTGGATATGGCAACACGGCACCTTGATACAGCCTCATGTTATAAGCATGAACATGGCACGATCATGCTGGGTGTAACCACGCCGGAAAACGAAAAGAATCTGCGTCCCAAAAAAGTAAATTATCATATTTATATTCAGCCCGCCACGGCTCACGCCGCTGCACAGTCGCTGGCGTCTGCCAGTAAACTAGCCGATCATATCTCTCTCATTCGTGATGAAACACCTTGGGAGCGACTGTGCCGTGTTTGTGTTGACACAAACACCGGCGGGCATATTACTGCTTCTTCAAAGCGCTTATTCAAGGTTTATGAAAATGGTCTGCTTTATATTGTGGAAGATTATCAACATCTGCACTTCAAGGAAGCATGCAAAGAGCTTGACAGTGTTCCTATATTTATTGGCAAAACGGTTTCATATCCCATTCTTAGTTTGGATAATGAAAAAGGACTTCTTGAGATACCGCTTTCAACACTGAAGAGTCTCCAACAGGGGCAGATAAAAATCGGGGGCGTTAAACATCCGCTTGATCCTGTGATTGAGGATCGCGAAACGATCAATATTGACAATGAATACCCGGATGTTACTGAAAAACTTTTTAAACTCCTTCAAGATGAAAGAAATGAATATCCGGCACAATATTATTCTTTTAAGGATGATGTCCCGGAGTTAAGGGTTGATGCTATACCCTTGAAAAGTTTATCCTTTTCACTTAAGGGTATTGAGCTTCACACTTTATCAAGCATCGTAAATTTACGAATAAGGGGATACAAGCCTTTAGCCCTTACTTACTACCTGGAAAGCACGGCCGATTCGCCTCAAGAAATTGAAGCATATTTATCAACCATCAAAAAGAGCGCTAAATTATTCGATATTCCAATTGCCAATAATTGCATAGTACCCGGTGATACGAATCGATTAAAATTATTTTTTATATCAAAACAAGATAAGAATGTATTACCACATACTTTTCAGCAAAACGGTAATTTTATTTGTCTTTTGGGTGATCCGAGTGGCGTTCTTAAAGGATCCGCCTATGCTGCTGTTCATGGCAAGACCGAGCCCTTTACTCCCCCCGGTGTAATGACAGGAACACTGGCGGCACTTGCAGATGTTATTAAAGAATGTACTGAAAAAGAGGTTATTTCCTCTGCGGCCATGATAGGCCGCGGTGGGCTGATAACAGCCTTAAAAGAAGCAAGCTCAGAAGGATTGGGCGCTTCCATTTATTCTGAAAGGAAAGGACCGGCACAAGTTTTTATTTATGGCGAACCCCAAGCTGCAGCCATGGTTACACTTAAAGAAAGTCATCTGATTGATCTTGCAAGGATAACTTCAAATTTCAATCTCACATCTACAACCATCGGACGTGTCACAGATGATTCCATCATCAAGATAAATAATGAAACCCTGCTTGTTCCAAAGGGTGGAAAGAAATAATTAAGCTCTTTTTTATATCATAATCTCATTGACAGACGGACTATTATCATGTAAATTGTGCGGATGAATGGAGTATAATATGAATTCTCACGGTAACGCAAAAAGTAAATTAGCCCAATGGTGGGAAAGTCTAAGTCCGAAAATTGATGAAGCCTATCACACCACAAAAGAAAAAGCGGGCGATTTTAGCCGCATTGGAAAACTCAAGTATGAAGTCTTTCAGACCCGGCGTATATTATTAAAATGCTATCAAGAACTTGGCGAAAAAACAACTGTACATATTGATGACAGTAAAAATTATGATCTAAAAGAGCTTGATAACATAAACGAAATGCTAGAACAGGTCAATGATCTAAAAACAAAGATTTCGATGCTTGAGAATGAGATCACCCATCTACAGGCTGAAGAAAAGATAAAATAGTTTTTTGAACATCAGCCCGGGTGGCGAAATTGGCAGACGCGCTAGGTTCAGGGTCTAGTGTCCATCGGACATGCGGGTTCAAATCCCGCCCCGGGTACATAAACTGCAGAGTAAATTACTCTGCTTTTTTTATTTCATTAGTATTTGTTATATAAGATCAATGATGTCATTTCGAACAGACTTCGCTCGTTGAGCTACGTCCGTCAGGCCTTTTCGTTTTATGTACCTGCCAGCCGAAACTTTAGTGTAGGATGGGAGAAATCTCAAACTTAGGATAAATTTTGAATAATTTGAGATCTCTCCACTTGGCCTGACGGGCGAAGTTCGACCCCAGGCGAACGAAGACTGTTCGAGATGACATTTTTATTTTAATCTAAACCTCGCAACAATCGGTCTGTGATCCGACGCGACTGTTTCAGCTATAACTTCTAAGCCAAGATCTTTTATTCCATTTTCTTTCGAATAATAAATATGGTCAATGGTCCAATACGGGTCAACGGATGGATAAGTCAATTTCTTGGAGTGGCATCTTTTCAAAACCGTATCAAGCATATTCAATGGCTCCGAGCCAGGCTGGCAATTTAAATCCCCAACAAGGATTACTTTGAATCTATCTTTCTGAATAACTTCTGTGATCTTTTTCATTTGAATCGGTCGGTCGGAATCCTGACGATGATGATCCAAATGTGTATTGTAAAAATGAACTGTATCTCCATTTTCAACAACGCAAGAGATCATCATCATCAAGCGCGCTTCATAATTATTTCTTGCGGGCAAGTGAAATACTTCATGTTCAATGATCGGATATTTTGACAACATGGCATTCCCGAATTCCCCACCCTGATAATCAAAAGTTTCCATAAAGACCCCATACATTCCCGTTTTTTCTTCAAGAATATTAATGGCATCTATTTTTCCGCTGCGTTCTGTGAATTGGTCGACCTCTTGAAGTCCAACTACATCTGGATTCTGATCACTAATTACTTTAGCTATTCTGTCGACATCCACCACTTTATCCATACCCCTCATGGCGTGAATATTGTATGACATGACCGTTATTGATTTACATCCGCTAAGAAGAACAAGCATAGCAACAATAATAAATAAGCGTTTTTTCATGTTTGATTCCTTTTTTGTATTCGACAAGTTGACAATTGGTTAAAATGAAAGCAATTAACTATTAATTATTCATTCAAAATTATTTTTTAT
>CAYNBL010000171.1:0-3371 GCA_964395205.1 uncultured bacterium
CAATTGTTGCTGTTTGGAACCTTTACGGATCACAGCCGGTGTAAAATAGGCACTTTCAATAAAAACATTAACAGTAGAATCACTGACTTCGGATTCCGTTCCGCCCATGATACCGGCAAGCGCTATCGCTGATTCGCCATCACAGATCAATAGCATATCTTTGCTCAGTTCCCGTTCTTTATGATCTATGGTAACTAATTTTTCATTTTCATTTGCAAAGCGAACATTGATGCTTCGATCTTTTAAATTATCAAGATCAAAAGCATGCAAAGGATGTCCGGTTTCCATTAATACATAATTTGATGCATCAACCACATTATTGATCGAACGCAGGCCGATCGCTTCTAGTCTGTCCACCATCCACTTAGGTGAAGGAGCTATCTTTACGCCTTCAATAACACGTGCAGTATAGCGGGGACAACCTTCTGTTGTACTAATATTTACTTTGGCAAGCTCATTGATGTTTGGACCGTTTTCCACCAGATCAATGGCTACTTTCTTAAAAGGTTTACCGCTAATTGCTCCGATCTCGCGAGCAACACCCCAGTGTGACATCGCATCCGGACGATTTGCGGTAATATCAATATCTAATATTTTGGATGATGCAAAATAGTCGTCATAAGACGTTCCGAGCTTGTGCTCACCTTCCAATACAATAATACCGGTATGGTTATTACCGAGTCCCAGTTCATCTTCGGCACAGATCATGCCGACAGAGGGTTCACCACGAAGCTTAACTTCTTTGATCTGGAAATCGGGTGTTAATTGGGTCCCCAGTGTTGCGACCGGGACATACTGACCCGCATCGACATTGGGTGCTCCGCAAACAATATTCAAAACTTCTTCCCTGCCCACATCAACTTTACAAACTGATAATGTATCGGCATTGGGATGGGCTTTTTTCTCCAGAACTTTTCCAACAACTACGCCTTGAGGTATGCTCTTACCAACTTCTTTGACAACACATTCCAGCCCGGCAATTGTCAGCTTGTCCGCCAGTTCATCCAGCGGCATATCAATATCAATGTATTCTTTTAACCAATCTAACGAAACGATCATTTTTTTCTTCCAAATTTAAAACTGTCTGAGAAATTCCACATCATTTTCAAACAAGGTACGGATATCATTGATCCCCAAACGCATCATGACCATACGCTCCACACCCAGTCCAAAAGCATATCCCGTATATTTTTCAGGATCATAATTAACTGCTTTCATGACATTGGGATCTACCATACCACAACCCATGATTTCCAGCCAACCGGTGTTCTTACAAACGCGGCATCCCTTTCCACCACAGAGGAAACAGGATACATCGACCTCAGCCGAGGGCTCGGTAAACGGAAAATAAGAAGTACGGAATTTGATCTTAACATCTTTACCGTAATACATACGGCAAAATAGCTCAATCGTGCCTTTTAGATCTGCAAATGTAATATCGGTATCTATGTACAGACCTTCTATCTGATGAAAGAGGCAATATGAACGAGCGGAGATCGCTTCATTACGAAATACACGACCCGGTGCAACAATTCGAACAGGAGGTTCATGTTTGGACATATAGCGTGTTTGTACCGGTGAAGTATGTGTTCTCAAAATGCCGCCACCTTCGGTATAAAAGGTATCTTGCATATCTCGGGCAGGATGATTCGGGGGGAAATTCAAAGATTCAAAATTGAACCAATCCGTTTCGACTTCCGGTCCATAGGCAATATCAAATCCCAAACGCTGAAAAATGGACAACATATCATCAACTGCTTGGGTTAAGGGGTGTCTTGAACCTTTAGGCATTGAATAACCCGGTAAGGTATAGTCAACCCATTCCTTTTTTGAAGAACTTGAAGTAAACTCAGAAACTTTTGCGTCAAAATTAGATTGTAGTTCGATTTTGAGTTTATTAAGCAATTGACCAATATCTTTTCTCTCTTCAGCGGGAACTTCTCCCATCATAGAGAAAAGACCGGCTACTTTACCTTTCCTCCCAAGAAAAATATTTTTTATCTCTTCAAGGGCAAGAGGCTCTTGGACTTTGGCCAGTGCTTCTTTAAACTGCTTCTGAACTTCGAGTATAGTATCTTTGATCATATCGCAATTTTTTCATATTTATCGCCCATCATTCCGGCAATTACCGGAAGGGCATGGTTATTATCTTGTCAGCTGAATTATTTCTTTACTGTTTCGACCAACTTTGCAAATGCTTCAGGCTGATGTATAGCCATTTCGCTCAGCTGTTTACGATTAATCGCCACACCCTTTTCATCCAGTAGATGAATGAAGCGCGAATAACTCAATCCATGTTGCCGAACAGCAGCATTGATACGTGTGATCCATAATCTACGAAAATCGCGTTTTTTCTGACGACGATCCCGATAGGCGTAAAGCCAACCGCGTTCTACAGCTTCTTTTGCAGTTCTAAATAATTTGCGGCGTGCGCCGAATTGTCCTTTTGCAAGCTTAATGATCTTGCGATGTCTTCTATGTCTTGGTACTGAACTATTTGCTCTTGGCATAATTTTACTCCTTTAAAGCCTGTTGGATTATAAACCCAACATTCCATTTACGCGTTTACGATCTGCGGATGAAATCCCGGTCTGCTGACGCAGTTTGCGGATCCGCTTTGTGCTCTTCTTAGTCAAAATATGACTAGCGTAGGCTTTCTTTCTTTTAATTCTGCCTGAACCGGTTACCTTGAACCGTTTAGCTGCACCACGATTTGTTTTCATCTTGGGCATGAATGTCTCCTTACTTTTTGGCGGCGAGATAAGCCGTGAGAAAGCGCCCTTCTTGTTTGGGGGCTTTATCGATCTTTGCAACATCTTCAAGAAGTGCAATCACCTTGTTCAAGGTATCACGTCCCATTTCCTGGTGGGCCATTTCCCGGCCTCGGAACATTACTGATATCTTTACCCTATCACCTTCTTCCACAAACTCCCGGATCTTGCGAACCTTGGTTTCAATGTCGTGGGTGTCAGTGTGGGGGCGAAATCTAACTTCTTTCACGGTAATGATGTGCTGTTTTTTCTTGTTGATCTTCTCGCGCTTTTGTTGTTCGTACTTGTACTTACCGTAATCTATGACCTTACATACGGGGGGATTTGCGTTGGGTGAAATTTCCACCACATCCAAATCTCTTTTTTCAGCTATCTCGAGCGCCTCTCGTATGTCTACGATCCCTATTAATCCGCCATCCTCTGAGATAAGTCTTACCTCTTTGGCCCGGATGGCATCGTTAACTCTTGCTGTATCCTCTTTCTGCTTCGGATTCGGTTTCATGGGACGTGCGATAATTACTCCTTTGAAATTATACACGTTAATATAAATAATTTAATTCCTTTTTACCAAAGGAATTTGAGCCAAATATATCTAACTAA
>CAYNBL010000172.1:0-3210 GCA_964395205.1 uncultured bacterium
TAGCTTGCCTGTTTTTACAAAGCTCTTTCAGTTGCACTTACTTGTTGAATTCAGGATACATAATCATTAGATATACTCTATCAAGCAGATATAAGCATATCCTTCACATAATCTCAATTATCCATTACAGCTTTTATCACATCCCAGGAGAATCCTTTTCCTTGCAGAAAACGAATGGCCTTGGCCTTTTCTTCTCTTGTTTCAAAAATGGTTTTTGATTTATACTTCTTCTCGACGTGATAACGACAATTTTCGATTTGGATGTCACGATCGTAATTCAAGAGGATCGAATTGATTACCTGCGATGCGATCCCACGGTGAAATAGCTTTTCTTTCACTTTCATGGGACCCAATTGTTTTCTTTGGATCAATTCCTGAGAATAGAGATCAGCAAAACGTTCATCATTTAGATAATTTTTCTCTTTAAGATATTCAATCACTTCCGCTATATGGGCTTTCTCATAGCCTTTTTGCAAAAGCTTGGTGCGGAGTTCACCTGAACCATGTTCGCGCAATGAGAGCAATTCCAGGGCCTTTTCCCGCGTGAATGCTTTATCGGCTTCGGATTTTAATTTGGTCAACTCTTCTTCGGACAGATCTTTGCCGGAAGAAAGATCGAATTTAAAAATAAGATCATCAGTAATACTGATGCGTTCATCATTTTCGAGAAAACAATTATAACGATTTGAATGGTTTTTTTGCTGTGTTAGGCGTATAACGGCCGGCATAATATCTATGCGCTTTCTTCGACCTTCTTTTCAACCGTCTCTTCGATCGGCTTTTTTCCAATTCCAAGTGCGTCTTTAACTTCATCAGCGATGATCTTAAGAACATCATCGTGCTCTTCAAGGAAAACTTTTGAGTTCTCTCTACCCTGTCCGATTTTTTCTTTATTATAGCTATACCAGGAACCGGATTTTTCTATAATATTATATTCAACGGCAAGATCAAGTACATCACCGATATAAGAGATACCTTTTCCAAACATAATATCAAATTCAGTTTTCTTAAAAGGTGGAGCGACCTTATTTTTTACGACTTTTACCGTTGTGCGACAACCTGTAAAATTAGCACCGTCTTTTATCGTTGTTGAACGACGAACTTCCAGGCGAACTGACGTATAAAATTTTAGAGCCCTGCCACCGGTCGTTGTTTCGGGGTTACCAAACATCACACCGATCTTTTCACGAATTTGATTGATAAAAATAACCGCAACATGGGATTTCGAGACTAAACCCGTCAATTTACGCAAAGCCTGGCTCATCAAACGAGCTTGCAGTCCCATGTGACTATCACCCATGTCTCCTTCGATCTCTGCTTTTGGCACTAAAGCAGCCACAGAATCGATCACAATAATAGCCAAAGCATTGCTTCGAACGAGTGTCTCGGTAATTTCAAGTGCCTGTTCGCCGTTATCAGGTTGTGAAACAAGTAAACGATTGGTATCAATTCCCAAATTCTTTGCATATCCAATATCCAAGGCATGTTCCGCATCAATGAATGCGGCATTGCCACCGGCTTTTTGAGCTTCTGCGATACAATGCAATGCTAAGGTTGTTTTACCCGAGGATTCGGGACCATAAATTTCAGATATTCTACCTCTTGGAATTCCGCCAATACCCAGTGCGGCATCCAAGCTCAATGAACCTGTTGAAATTGCATCTATGTTAAGGGGTCTTGCGTCATCACCCATATACATTATCGAACCTTTACCAAATTGACGGTCAATCTGTTCAATAGCTACTTCCAATGCCTTTAAGCGGTTATCAGTTGCCATAATTTTATATCCTTTCAGTCTGTTATTATTATGTTTCAATTTTACACAAAATAAGTATGAATTGAAATAAAAAAAGGAAGCCAATGATTCATTATTGAAATTGTTGATTTGGGTCACAAAAATAGTTTAAAGTTTAAGGTTTAATCTTTAAAAACAATAGCCTTGGGTTTAAACCCAAGGCTATTGAATATTATATACAACGAATCACGTGTTACGAGTCACGCGTCACGTTATTTCAGATTTGCAACGACCAAAGACGCAGAACCAACCAAACCGGCATCGTTGCCCAATTGTGCCCGAACAATTTCAACTGCAGAGGCGGGAATAGTATAAGCATGTTTCAACATACCCATGCGAATTGGTTCCATTAGCAGATCTCCGGCATTAGAAATACCACCACCAATAATTATCATTTCAGGATTCAGGATATTTACTAAACTTGCAATGGCATGTCCCAGAATTTCACCTGTTTCTTTTAGAACTTCGATTGAAATTTTATCGCCGTCCTTAGCCGCCATGGAAATGGCTTTTGGGGTTACTTTTCCATCTTCCAGATATTTATCGATAGATGTTTCGATCCCTTTACTTTTATAAATTTCAAAACGCTCAATGATGCCTTCTTTTCCAACATAGCGTTCCAAACAGCCATAATTGCCGCAACCACAGTATTTCCCATCGCGATCAATCGACATATGGCCAATTTCACCGGCGGTAAATGTAGTCCCGCGGTATAGCTCTCCGTTTAGAATAATTCCACCGCCAACACCGGTACCTACGGTTAACGCGATGACATTTTGTTTCCCTTTTCCACTACCATAGTAAAATTCACCTAAAGACATGGCATTCACATCATTATCCAGAAAGGCCGGTTTATTTAAATGATCTGAAATACCTTTTGCCAGATAAATATCATTCAGGTTAGGGATATTGGTAACGATCTTCAATTGACCTGTTTCAGGATTCAATAAACCGGGAGATCCGATACCTATGCCAAGAATATTTTCTTGAGGCAATTTTGAGTCATCCATGACCTTTTGTGTACATTCGGCAATATGTTTGACAATTTCATCACCGTTTTTCTTGGGATCGGTAACGAAAGAATCTTTGATAAGAATTTTACCATTCTCATCAATGATACCCACTTTGATACCAGTGCCTCCAAAATCAATTCCTACATAATACTTCATTTAATTCCCTTTATGTTTTTTATCATTTTACAAAATATTGAATTTTTATATGGTACAGACGTCCCGAAGCTTCGGGACATGGCGTCTCATAAGGACGCGAAGCATCGCGTCCCTACCCCGTTTAACCAATAAATTCATTTCCGACTTTACGTGCACGAGTGGGATGATCAAGATCGACACCACAAGCAATTCCCACTTCAACCAAAACATTCCAGCAGGCTTGTAATTGCAAATATGCATCGTGAC
>CAYNBL010000173.1:0-3152 GCA_964395205.1 uncultured bacterium
ATCGCGATCGTTCGTGCGATAGAAACACGTCGCCCATTGATCCGCTCTGCTAATGCCGGAATATCCATGTTCATTGATGAAAAAGGACGAGTTCTAGATCGTATACCTTTGTATACATGCGGCATACTGGATTGCTCTCTTGCCGAAGGAAACCATACGTCGCCCTATGTAAAAACCGGAAACCTTTTTGGCATTTCCATGAGCGTTATCATGTTGATGGGAATGATATTTTCTATATGGCCAAAACGAAAAAAATAATAGTTCTTCTCCTGATCATTTTTGCCTCTCTTTTTGCAGAAGAGATACGCACAAATACCGTATATTTTAAAACAGAGACACCCCATCTTTTTGAGATCTCAGAAATTCTTGAAAAACACGACTATATTGTAGTTAGTGATTCAAGCCTTTCACTCTATCGCGGAGAATTATTCTATTATCGTGAAGACAACGATTCGATCCGTTGTGAGATCCAACTTCAAAAAGGACAGGAACCGTCTATTATATTAGATTCATTTATGACGGAACCTGTACAGTCAAAGAACGTAAGAAGTTCCGTATATAAATTCTCCATTTGGATGTTGATTTTAAACGCCATAACGGCGATATTATTTTTTGTCAGATCAAGCTAAAAAAGGACTCGCATGAAACGATTATCCCGCACCTTAATTTTACTCACTCTCTTTGGCACTCTATTTGCCCAAGAGCTTTCACCCAAAAATACGGTTTTAAAAAGTATCGTACTACCGGGATGGGGAGAATTATCTTATAAATCCAATTCTGCTTATATTTTTCTCGGAACCGAAGCGGCACTTTGGTTAGGATTCGCGGGATTAAGATATTCGGGATATATCCAAAATCAAGATATTATCTCCTATTCGCAATTACATGCCGGTCTAACGAATTATCCAAGTAATGTTGAATTTTGGTCGGACCTTGGAAATTACATGTCATACAACGACCATGAAGAAGACATGCTGGAAAACCGCACACCTGAAGATATCTGGAGCATCGATTACCGTTGGGAATGGACTTCCGAGGATAAATTATTTGAATATGAAGCGCTTTTTAGAAGAAAAGAATTGACCCTTCTGGGCAGTGAATTTGTGATCACCGGCATGATCGTCAATCGCATTGCATCAGTGATCAACGTAAGATATCTCAATAAAAAGAATATGCAGATATCTGCCTTTGCCGGACCTGTAAAAGGAGGTGGCTACCTACAGATCGGACTATCATTTTAATGAATAAAACACTACGCTACATACAGATCACCGTATCCATTCTTGCATTTTTCTCTGTATTTTTTATCCAGAGCTTAAGCGGACAATTGATCGTATTGGGTGTATTTTTTCTTCTCAGTATATCCACTTCAAATAGAAAAGCTATTTTTAAGATGTTCTTTAAAATGTCTATCCTGCTGGTTTTTACACTTTTTGTCCATTTATTCTTTCGTTTTGGTGAAAGTGCCTACTGGGAAGCGTTTAAAACGGCGGCTTTATGGAATAAAGCCCTCTATTTTACTCTTAGGAATGGAAATATATTATTTATCATGAGTTATCTGATCCGAAGCGGCTCCCAGCTTAATTTTGCATCCCTTACGTCGTTTCTTGAAGGTAAACAACCGGCAAAATTTATCCAGCCACTCACCTTGGCTATGCGTTATGTCGGATTGATACAGGATGAATTCCGTTCATTGCAACAAGTTCATCGTATTATGGGAATCCAAAGGCCAAAACGCCTTATTTCCCAAGCACGTTATTACACTTCGCTAATTATTCCTACCATCATTTCCTCTTTGGAACGCGCTGAACACCTTTCAATTGCGATGACAAGCCGGGGATATAATCAAGAATGATGGCTCGCACGATCTTACAAATAGAGTATGACGGCACTGCTTATGCCGGGTATCAATTACAACCGGACCATCTCACTATTCAGGGCGAGATAGAAAAAGCCTTATTAAATTTATATAAAGAAGCTATACGAGTTCATGCAAGTGGCAGAACGGACGCAGGGGTTCATGCTATCTATCAAATCGTGCATTTCACGCCACCCCGGACACTTAAAAATCTTAATCTTAAAGCCGCATTGAATACTTTACTTCCTAAGGATATCAGGGTCATTCAAACGGCAAAAGGCAATGATGATTTTCATGCCCGTTTTTCTGCTCGGGAACGCCAATATCGTTATGTGATTTCAACTCGTAATACAGCTTTAGATCGCGATCGTGTGTGGCAAATATATCAGAATCTTGACTTTGACTCAATGAAGAATAGTGCCGATATATTTATTGGCGAACATGATTTTACCTCATTTTGTTCAGCTCAGGCTGAAGTTGATCATAAACGCTGTATTATTGATAGATCCTACTGGGAAAAAGACGGAAATCATATGATCTATCATATTCACGGGAATCGTTTTTTGCATTCTATGGTCCGCTCCTTAGTGGGAAGCATGGTGGAAGTTGGCAAAGGAAGATTATCCATTGACGATTTAAAAAATATATTAGAAAGTGAAGATAGGAGCTCTGGTGCCGTGACAGCTCCTCCACAAGGCTTGACCTTAATGCATGTAAGATATGAAGACAAGATAAATTGGGAAGGAAATTAAGATGAAGAAAGGCTTGTTCAGTATTATAGCACTCATTATTTGTTTTGTACTGCTTATTGTTTCACTTCAATTTTATCTTGACACTCGTCGTCACCTTTTATTTGAATCAATTCAAACTGTCGATACCACACTTACAGTACAGCAACAGCAGCAAGATCGAATACTTAAAAATGAAACGATAAAAAATGGACGTGAAACGGCGATCACTGAAACGATCGCAAGTTCATCACCCGCTATTACCGGAATTCATGTTACGCGTGTACAACAATATAGCAATAATCCATTTTTTTCCGATCCTTTCTTCTCACGGTTTTTTCCAAACAATACATATAAAAAACGCATCCAAAGTTTGGGAAGCGGTGTCTTGATATCACCCGATGGCTATATTGTGACCAACGCGCATGTGTTGGGAAATAATGCTGTTGAGATCTATGCCACACTTATGGGTGGCGCTCGCTATCCCGCCGAGATTGTTGGGAGAGATGAGCTGACAGATATTGCTTTGCTAAAGATCGATGCGGAGAATTTGCCATTTATTAAAA
>CAYNBL010000174.1:0-3139 GCA_964395205.1 uncultured bacterium
ACGACTTTTTTATCAAAACGTTTGATCGCATCTTTACGGATCTTTTTCGCATCGTATTTTTCGGGATGTTCGATCATTTCTTTCATGGCTTCATGTAGAGCGATAGGATTGTCGATGGGGACAAGAATGCCATTTTCTTTATTGATGATATCCGTTGCACCGCCGATGTTGCCGCCAATCACCGGGACACCACAGGAAAGCGCCTCAATAAGCGTTACACCAAATGTTTCCATTTTACTGCAAAGCATACAAACATCTGCTCTTTGCATATTTTTCAGGACAACTTCACGTCCCGTTTCCCTGACGAATTCCACTTGTCGCGTTAAACTGCGTTGCCTAGAAATATCAACAAGTTTCTGGTATTCGGGACCATCACCCACGACACGGATCTTTGCCAGATGTGTGTTACCGAGGGAGATAAAAGATTCAATGATCTTGTCAATGCGTTTTTCGGGACGCAGCATGGCAACAATGAGAAAAGTGAAGCGGTTAACAAAAGGGTTTTTCTTTAGAGGAACAAAATAATCGGTATCAACCATATTGGGTACGATATGCTCCTGGCAGGTCTCCGGTACTTGAAAATATTGATCAATACGATTCATTACCGCAGTAGATGGTGTTATTAGAGCTTGGGCTTTTTTATATGTATCTTCAATGAGCTTGTATTGAAAGTCCGAAAAGCCCTTAAATACTAAAAATTCTTTCAGATGTTCTGAGATGACCACGGGTATACCCAAGTCATAAGAGGTAAGAGCCGCTCCCGCCCACAGTGATGAATGCACATGGAAAAGATCGGGATTACCTTCTTTTTCCAAAACTTCATCCACCTGTTGCTTTAATAATATTTTATATCTTTCATAAAATGCTTCAGGTTTCTTGGGATGTTTATTAATTACAAGTTGTTGATAGGTTTTAACTTTATTTTCTGTATAGACTCTCGTTCCAAGGTCTTTACGAGCAGAAAAATACTCACGCAATGAAATTATTTCAGTCGCAATTACGACGACATCATACCCGGCTTCAGCAAGTTTTTCGGCATGATCTTTAAAAAAAGTTCCATTAATGAGCTTCGATGGATAAGGATACCAAGAAGGGACAATAAAGATTTTCATAATTAAATTCGATTATTAATGTTAATGTATATGGTTTCAATGCCGTAGTTTTTTTCACAATAAGCCTGCAAAGCCTGAATACCAAGGGTCTCGGACCAATAATGTCCAAGATTTATATAGTTTGTCTTACTTTCATAAGCAATGGCCGGGATCTGTTCGCGAATGTCCCCGCAAATATATGTGTCAACGCCAAGTTGTAAAGCTGCCTCATAATAAGAGCCGGCACCACCGGATACAATAGCGATCTTTTCAGGTACTTCAGGTCCAAAATCACAGTGATCCATTCCATGGGTTCTAGCCGGTTTTATACCATCCTGAAGTATGGGTGCCTCCTCATCAGTTTTGAGTTTTAGATGAAATGCTTCAAGAATTTCATTTCGCGTAAGTTTGGCAGTGTTTTTTACAATAAACCCTACTTCAAAAGGCTCAATGATATCCGCTGAGATACAGGCGGCCAGTTGAGCATTATTTCCCAATTCCCGATGTCCGTCAAGAGGAAGATGTATGCCAAATAAGGAGACATTAGCATCCAACAAGGCTTTAACTTTTACCTTTTCTCTTCCCGTTATGGAAAAGAAATCCTTACCAAATACACCATGATGCACGATCAAGGCATCAGCGCCGCTTTCAATCGCTGCTTCAAGGGATAAAAGATTGTATGAAACGGCAAAAGCGATCTTTTTGATCGTATCTTTTCCTTCTATTTGCAATCCGTTTAGGCAGTAGTCTTCATAATCTTCATACCTGAATAATTGACGCAGGTCATCATTTAATTTTGTTCGTTTTAGCATATTATTCTTCTCCTATTACAAGTGAGATCGCAACAGGTCGGTGATCGGAAATATTTTTCTTATACTCAGTCCAGCGTCCATCTAGATAGGTGTCATATAATACGGTATTTGTTTCAAAATGTTCAGAAAAAAGTTCATTTGTAATGGCAATATGATCAATATGTGATGGATAGCTGGGATAAGACCAAAGTAAATTTGATCCTTGGGCAATGCTAAGGTCAGTAAAAAAATAGGATTGTTGATCATTAAGCATAATATCAAAGACATTATTCACATCATCAGTCAGTTCATCATTCATATCACCCAGGATTACAACTCGTTCATCATTGAGATTTTCGTCAATGTATTCGTCCAATAATTCTATAGCTTCAATTCGTCTTTCGATATTTTCAATATCTCCGTATGCCTTAAGATGATTATTGATGATCACAACTTTCTTACCATTCCAATTGGCCTCGAAAACATAGGGTGGACGAGGGAAAGCGCTCCAATAGCTGGTATATATCTCGTAGGGATCGGTAAAAAGAGCTACTTCCGTTGAGTTATATATATAAGCCAATCCCCAGTTGCCACCTTCATTAGCTATGGCATATTCATAGTCATTCAAGCGATTAGCCAATGTTTGAAGAGATAATTCAGAACTGACTTCCTGAAGAGCAATAATATCGGGTTGCAGTGCTATGATGGCATCTTCCATATAGTCAATACTGGCATTCCCATTTGAGGGAAATAGATGAAGATTCCAAGTAAGAACATCAAGGGTGTCGCCTCCTGAAAAAGTATGATGATCGTCATCGCTATCATCCGGAATATCTATAGCACATGAGAGTAGGAGGGCAATAATGGATAGAAATATAATTATTTTTTTCAGTTTATCTCCATTTCAATGATATAATGCTGGTTGACCATAGCAATATTGCGGATCCTGATCCCGGGATTCAATGTATCCATCATTAAGACTGTATTAATGCGTATTGATGGATAGTCGACATCAATGAACGGTATATTCCGTGTGTAGCGTTGCATAAACGAGAGGAGCATATCTGCGATCTTTCGATTTGAAAGAATGTGAAGTGTCAGAATATCATTTTGGAAATGAACAAAATCCAGTTCTACACGAATATCTCCAACCAAAGGTGCTTTTAATGTCAGAATGATGGTTTCATCGGGTTTTAGCAGGTCAAAATGCAGCTCTTTCAGCAACAGCATATCGGGAGAGATGTTCCCGGAAAAATG
>CAYNBL010000175.1:0-3135 GCA_964395205.1 uncultured bacterium
AAGGCTGAAATACTGCCTGATAAGGAGTTGCCATGAACCCTCTCGCTGTAGAACTGAATGACCAATTAAAATCTAAAGCACCTATTGTATTCGGGTTGCTTTCACAAAAGGGCAAAGAATCTTACTTTCCAAAATCCGGTATTCTTTCTCAAAGCATGCAGGCTAAAGGTTGTTCCATTAATGCGACCATCGGGATTGCGCTGGAAGATGATCAAAGTCCTCTACATATAAGTTCTCTCGGTAAGCTTATCAATTTGGATCCTAAAACTATTTTTCCTTATGCAGGATGTTCGGGCGTTCCCGCAATGCGTAGCAAATGGAAAAGTATGCAGGTTGAAAAGAACCCGGCCCTAAAGGGAAAAGCAACAAGCCTGCCTGTTGTCACAGCTGCACTTAGTCATGGACTGAGTATTGCTGCTCTTCTTTTTCTAGATGCAGGTGATACGGTGATTATTGCCGATAAATATTGGGGCAATTATAATATGCTAGTCAAAGAACGTTATGACGTCAACTTTGATATGTACCCTTTTTATCATGGCGATGGTATGAATCTCCAGGGTCTCGAAGATCGTTTATTGAATGGACCCATTGGCAAAAAGGTTGTGGCTATGAATTTTCCCAACAATCCCACGGGATACACACCAACCAAGCTTGAAATGGCGAAAATCACAGCTATGATTAAAGCTAGCGCAGAGCTGGGTAACCATATTCTGCTAATTTGCGATGATGCCTATTTTGGTCTCGTCTATGAAGATGATGTTGACACACAGTCCGTATTCGCCCATGTAGCCGGCATTCATGAAAATGTTCTGGCTGTTAAGATTGACGGTGCCACCAAGGAAGATTATGTCTGGGGATTTCGTGTTGGTTTTGTTACCTACGCCGGGAAAGATCTGGACAAAGAGGTTTACGCCATGCTCGAAGATAAAACAGCGGGCGGTATTCGTTCCAGTGTTTCTTCAGCACCTCATATCTCTCAATCTCTTCTTCTTGAAACATATAATCACCCGGATTATTTAGAAGATAAAAAAACAAAATATAAATTACTTCGCTCACGATATAATGAAGTAAAAGATGTTCTTGCCAAGAATGGTACCCGTTATGCCGAATATTTTACACCCCTTCCCTATAATTCCGGCTATTTTATGTGCGTAGCACTTGCGGATGGACTTGATGGTGATGCGATCAGAAAATTATTGATCGAAAAATATAACACCGGTACGATCTATATTCGCGGTGTTATCCGTCTGGCTTACTCAGCGGTAGCGAAGGACAAAATTGAGCAATTATTCGAAAATCTTTACCAGGCGTGTAAAGAGCAAAAGTAACAAGATAAAAGGAGCTAACCATGGCAACGATCGGTCGTTATCGCAATGATAAAGAATTCCAAAAGGTCACTTCGATGATCCGGACGACCATTCAATCCGCATTTGTCGGCAACAATATCATCCCGGTAAAAACAGTAGCAGAAGCCTATTCATTGGCTCGACTCTCACCCGGTACTATTGAACTTACCGGCATGCCTATTTACAAGCCGGAAGAACAAGGACTGCCTAAAAATGCCAATGTGCTTCTCTTTAATGATGGTACAGTTTTTGGACGCTGCGCTGCAGCTCGTCGCATTGTAGGTGAACCGAATGTAGATATGAAAATATTTTCAGGCAAGATACGCGAAGCGATCTACAGCACTCGTTATCGTAAGATGTACCATGCAGAGACCATTATCGGACTGGATGAGGATTTCATGGTCAAAGCTCACTTGCTTATTCCGGAAAACCATGAAAATATACTTTTATCATGGATGCTCAACTTTCAATATTTCAGTGATGAGATCAAAGCCCGTTATGCCAATTCACGCGAATTACAAGAAGGTGATGTCTATATCTTTTCCGATCCCGACTGGAAACATGAAGAACACCCATTGGGCTTGACTTTCTTTGATCCCGAATATAACTGTGCAGCGCTCCTTGGTATGCGCTATTTCGGTGAACACAAAAAAGGCACCTTGACCCTTGGTTGGGGTACAGCTGCCCGAAACGGTTATGCTTCTTGTCATGGTGGTTTAAAGCGCTACAATCTTGGAAAAGACCATAACTATACCGTTGCCGTATTCGGACTATCCGGCTCGGGAAAATCAACTATCACTCATGCAAAACATGGCAATAAATATGATGTCACCGTTCTGCATGATGATGCATTTATTATCAATGCCGATAAAAAATATTCCATTGCACTGGAACCCGCATATTTTGATAAAACCCAGGATTATCCCATGAACTGTGAGGATAATAAATTCATACTCACACTGCAAAATAATGGCGCAATAAAATATGATAATGGCAAGATCTATCCCGTTACGGAAGACATGCGCAACGGTAACGGTCGAGCTGTCAAATCGAAGCTTTGGACACCTAATCGAGTGGATCGCATAGATGATCCCATCAATTCAATTTTTTGGTTAATGAAAGATCCGACCATTCCGCCGGTGATAAAATTGGACGGTGCATCTCTTGGCTCAGCCATGGGTGCTACCTTAGCCACCAAACGAACCTCTGCCGAAAGACTGGCTCCCGGTGTGGATCCAAATGCACTTGTTGTTGAACCCTATGCAAATCCTTTCCGCACCTATGCTTTGGAGCTTGATTATGTCCGCTTTAAAAAACTCATTGAAGACGGTGTTGATTGCTATGTGTTGAATACCGGTTTCTTCATGGGCAAAAAAGTCGAGCCCAAACACACACTCGGTATCATTGAATCCATTATTGAAAAGAAAGCCAAGTTCAAACCCTGGAAACCTTTTCAAGATATCGAAACAATTGATATTGAAGGCTTTGATACGTCTTTGGATAATGAAGAATATCGCAAAGAATTCATTGCCCGTTTCAACGACCGTATTAAATACATCGCCTCCCGCGACACTGAAAAAGGCGGGATGGATAAACTTCCCGGAGATGCACTTGAATCGTTGGAAGCGGTTATCGATAAATTGAAATAGTTAAATTAAGATAGTTAAATCAAAAAACCGGGTGCCATACTCGGTTTTTTATTTTCCATAAACATTTATACTTCATTGTTATTTTAGGCCTAATGGTAATTTTAGGGGGCTATTTTGCCAAAAAATGGTCAGTTAAGATG
>CAYNBL010000176.1:0-3119 GCA_964395205.1 uncultured bacterium
GGCGAAGTCGTAACAAGGTAGCCGTACTGGAAAGTGCGGCTGGATCACCTCCTTTCTAGGGAGCATTCTGACAGTCTTTATTGACTGTTAAGAAATGGTTAGACTTATGATTATCACAAAAAAACATACACCCTTTTTTATTATTCCCAATACGCCAGACGGCGTGACAACTTATAAGTTGGGCTTTTAGCTCAGTTGGTTAGAGCGCACGCCTGATAAGCGTGAGGTCGCTAGTTCAAATCTAGCAAGGCCCACATTGGGGGAATTAGCTCAGCTGGGAGAGCACCTGCCTTGCAAGCAGGGGGTCAGCGGTTCGATCCCGCTATTCTCCACAAGCAACACTTAAAGTGTTGTCGGATATTTGAAAAATAGGGTGGACAAACGATGCTACACAAACAAACGTAGATGCCTTAGATATTGAACATTAAATATAATGATTAAATTACTAAGGGCGCACGGTGGATGCCTTGGGACATGGAGTCGATGAAGGACGTGGTAAGCTGCGATAAGCTTCGGGTAAGCGCAAACAACTTTTAATCCGAAGATTTCCGAATGGGGCAACCCGTTCCGGGTCATGCCGGAACACTCTAACCTGAATACATAGGGTTAGTAGAGGAAACGGAGTGAATTGAAATATCTTAGTAACTCCAGGAAGAGAAAATAATAATGATTCCCTTAGTAGCGACGAGCGAACAGGGAAGAGCCCAAACCTGGTATGTGTCAAGCCTGTTGGTTTTGCATATTAGGGGTTGTAGGGTCAGTCTTGATCGGGCGACAGACCGATCGGCAAGTCAGAAAAGTATCAATTAGGAGAATTGTTCTGGAAAGTTCAACCATAGGGGGTGATAGTCCCGTAACCGAAAATTGTTACTCTTGCTTGACTGAAACCTGAGTAGTATGGAGCACGTGGAATTCCATATGAATCTGCCGGAACCATCCGGTAAGGCTAAATACTCCCATGTCACCGATAGTGAACTAGTACCGTGAGGGAAAGGTTAAAAGTACCCGTAAAAGGGAGTGAAATAGAACCTGAAACCGTGTGCCTACAAGCGGTCGGAGCCTGTCTTAGGACGGGTGACGGCGTGCCTTTTGTATAATGAGCCTGCGAGTTATCGTATATAGCGAGGTTAAGAGTAGATCCTCGAAGCCGTAGCGAAAGCAAGTGTTAATAGCGCGTCTAGTTATATGCGGTAGACCCGAAGCTGAGTGAGCTATCCATGGGCAGGGTGAAGCGACTGTAAGAAGTCGTGAAGGCCCGAACCATTGTAGGTTGAAAACTGCTTGGATGACCTGTGGATAGGGGTGAAAGGCCTATCAAACTCAGCGATAGCTGGTTCTCTCCGAAATAGCTTTAGGGCTAGCCTTGGTATAGTGTGACGGAGGTAGAGCACTGAAAGGACTAGGGGGCTTCACCGCCTACCAAACCCTATCAAACTCCGAATGCCGTTTACATGTTTACCAGGAGATAGGTTGCGAGGGATAAGCTTCGTACCCAAGAGGGAAACAACCCAGACCGACAGCTAAGGTCCCAAAATATAAGTTAAGTGAGAAAGGATGTGAAATTACTCAGACAGCTAGGAGGTTGGCTTAGAAGCAGCCATTCCTTTAAAGAGTGCGTAATAGCTCACTAGTCAAGTGATTTTGCGCCGATAATTTCCGGGACTATAAACTTATTACCGAAGCTTCGGATTCATGACTTGTCATGAGTGGTAGGAGAGCGTTCCATTAACCGTTGAAGGTTGACCCGTGAGGGCAGCTGGAGGACATGGAAATGAGGATGCAGGCACGAGTAACGATAAAGCGGGTGAAATTCCCGCTCGCCGAAAGCCTAAGGATTCCTGAGTAAAGCAACTCTGCTCAGGGTTAGTCGGCCCCTAAGGTGAGGCCGAAAGGCGTAATCGATGGGAAACAGGCAAATATTCCTGTACCAGTTTTAAACCGTTTTGAGCTATGGGGGGGTGCAGTAGTGAAAGGTTAGCCACCTGACGAAATAGGTGGTTTAAGCGTGTAGGGAGTTCTTCCAGGCAAATCCGGTTGAACATTATCCTGAGACGTGATGACGAGATCTTTGATCATAAAGTAACCCTAATCATACTGACTAGAAAATCCTCTATGCAAGGTTTAGAGCTGACCGTACCAAAACCGACACAGGTAGGCGAGATGAGTATTCTAAGGCGTTTGGATGAACTCAGGTTAAGGAACTCGGCAAATTAGCCTCGTAACTTCGGGAGAAGAGGCGCCTTGATTAGGTGAACTTATTTACTAAGGGAGCCGAAAGAGGCCACAGTAACAAGGCCCAAGCGACTGTTTAACAAAAACACAGGTCTCTGCTAAGTCGTAAGACGATGTATAGGGACTGACACCTGCCCGGTGCCGGAAGGTTAAGAGGCGTGGTTAGCCGTAAGGCGAAGCTACAAACTGAAGCCCCGGTAAACGGCGGCCGTAACTATAACGGTCCTAAGGTAGCGAAATTCCTTGTCGGGTAAGTTCCGACCTGCACGAATGGTGCAACGATTTGGGCACTGTCTCAACCTGAGATCCAGTGAAACTGTAGCGTCGGTGAAGATGCCGGCTACCCGCGGCAGGACGGAAAGACCCCGTGAACCTTTACTACAACTTGGCATTGGGTTTTGGTTTCATATGTAGAGGATAGGTGGGAGACTTTGAAGCGTGAACGCTAGTTTGCGTGGAGTCAATCTTGGAATACCACCCTTATGTTGCTAGAATTCTAACGTTGGCCCGTGAATCCGGGCTGCGAACAGTGTCTGGTGGGTAGTTTGACTGGGGCGGTCGCCTCCAAAAAAGTAACGGAGGCGCTCAATGGTTCTCTCAGCACGGTTGGTAATCGTGCGTTGAGTGCAAAGGCAAAAGAGAGCTTGACTGCGAGCCCGACAGGGCGAGCAGGTGGGAAACCAGGACTTAGTGATCCGGCGGTTGCGAATGGAAGTGCCGTCGCTCATCGGATAAAAGGTACTCCGGGGATAACAGGCTTATCTCCCCCAAGAGTTCACATCGACGGGGAGGTTTGGCACCTCGATGTCGGCTCGTCGCATCCTGGGGCTGTAGAAGGTCCCAAGGGTTGGGCTGTTCGCCCATTAAAGCGGCACGCGAGCTGGGTT
>CAYNBL010000177.1:0-3058 GCA_964395205.1 uncultured bacterium
AAAATACGCCTTAATTCAGGTTGAAAAAGGATAATAAACAAAATTACCCAGACTGTTGCCAATCTTTCAAATAACCAAGCGGTAGCGCGAAAATCAAGTAAATGAGCAACAAAACCCAGAATGGCAATTGCCATCATACCGTACAGCATCTGACTGGCGCGCGTATTGCGAAACAAAAGATATGCACCGTAAAACACAAGAGACACTACGATCATATCAATAATATCCAAAAGTGTTACAGAGATAAATCCAATGTTAAATAATTCTACCATATTTGCTCTATTATTTTCAGCGCCTGAACCGTTTCAGCCACATCATGTACTCTAATAATATCTGCGCCCCGTTGCACTGCAACGCAAGCGATTGCCAAAGACCCCGGTAATCGTTGTTCAACTTCGACACCACAAATAGCGCCTATCATTGATTTTCGGGAGGCCCCAACCAACAAGGAGAAACCCAAATCCTTAAATTTTTCGAGCTCTCTCAGAATACGAATATTATCTTCTAAACGTTTACCAAATCCAATGCCCGGATCAACAATAATGTTTCCTCTTTTTACTCCTTTATCAAGAGCTACTTTTGTTTGATCTTTAAAGAAGCTCGTGATCTCAGAAATGATGTCTTGTGAATTGGGAGCTACCTGCATTGTCTTGGGAGTACCTTTCATATGCATAATGATCAACTTTGCATTGTACTGCGCAACGTGTTCTGCTATTAATGTGCCATACTGCAGGCCTGAAATATCATTAATAATACCCACGCCCATTTTCAAGGCTTCATGAGCAAGTTCAGGCTTCGTAGTATCAACTGATATGCCAACATCACAAGTCAATAACTTTTCTAAAACCGGTAATACGCGATCCATCTCTTCTTGAAGTGTTACCGATTCCGATCCCGGCCGTGAAGATTCTCCACCAATGTCAATAATGTCCGCTCCGGCTTCGATCATTTTTTCACCCTGGGCAATGGCTTCCGGCAAGCTCCGGTATAAACCCCCATCGCTAAAGGAGTCAGGGGTGACATTTAATATTCCCATTATCCGGGTTTTTAATATTCTGCCCATAAGTTTTCAAAGAGCTTTATTTTGTTCTTAACTCAATTCCTTTATCTGTAACAATCTTCTCAAGGTGTTCGCGATCTAAGGATTCATTTTCCAATAACGCATCTGCAATGATTTTTAATATTTCAAAATGTTCTTTTAAAAGCACTTTTGCTTTATCATATGCAGCGTTAATAATTTTTTGTACTTCCTGATCTATCTTTTGTGCTGTTGCTTCAGAATAATTTTTTGTAGTTCCAAAGTCACGTCCAAGGAATATTTCATTGGTTTTGCTACCAAAAGATGCAACACCAAATGTTTCACTCATGCCCCATTCGCAAACCATTCTACGTGCCATATCTGTAGCACGTTCTATATCGTTGCTTGCCCCGGTTGTGATATCCTCATTGGCTAATTCTTCTGCAACTCGCCCACCCATCATGACCTGCAATTGCGCATTAATATATTTTTTAGTGTAGTTATATTTATCGGCTTCAGGTAGCATATGTGTTACACCCAATGCTCTGCCGCGTGGGATAATACTAACTTTATGAACGGGATCTGCATCTTTAAGCAAAACACCGATAAGCGCGTGCCCAGCTTCATGAATGGCTGTAATCTGTTTGTCATTTTCACTGAGCAACATAGATTTTCTTTCCGCGCCCATCATAACTTTATCTTTAGCTTCCTCAAGATCAATATTGTTAACAGATTTGTGATTTTTACGCGCGGCAAGCAATGCGGCTTCATTTACAAGATTTGCAAGATCGGCACCTACCATACCTGGGGTGCCCTTGGCTAATGTTTTAAGATCAATATTGGATGATAACTTAATGTTCTTTGTATGGACCTTTAAAATACCTTCGCGACCAACCGCATCGGGAACATCCACCACAATCTGTCTATCGAAGCGACCGGGACGCAGCAATGCGGAATCCAAAATATCCGGCCGGTTCGTTGCCGCGATCACGATCACGCTTGCATCGGAATTAAAGCCATCCATTTGGACCAATAGCTGATTTAAGGTTTGTTCTCGTTCATCATGACCTCCACCCAGTCCGGCACCTCGTTGACGTCCAACTGCATCGATCTCATCAATAAATACAATAGCAGGCGAATTCTTAAGCGCTTGGTCAAATAAACCACGAACCCGGCTTGCGCCGACACCCACGAACATTTCAACAAAATCAGCACCGGAAATACTATAAAAAGGTACCTTTGCCTCACCGGCAACGGCTTTTGCAAGTAATGTTTTTCCAGTCCCCGGAGGACCCAACAATAAGGCTCCACGGGGAATCTTGCCGCCGAGACGTTGAAACCGTTCCGGCGTTTTCAAAAATTCAATGATTTCTTCAAGTTCCTGCTTGGCCTCAACACATCCGGCAACATCCTTAAATGTGATCTTTGAATTTTCCGGGTTGAATTTTTTTGCGGGATTGGTATTCCCAAATGAAAATATTCCGCCTCCGGATTGACCATTCTTGTTTCCGGACATGCGCCGCATTAAAACAACCCAGACGACAATGATCACGAGCCAGGGAAGAATATTCATTAAAATATCACCAAAGCCTATGCTTGGTTCTTTGAATTCATACTCCAGCCCGGTATCATCCCATTGATTCAACATTTCCGTATCAATGTGTAAGATCGTTACGTGATAGCGCAAATATTCCGTTTCTTTTCCATTGACATAATCCGTTACAGGTGTTTTAAATTCACCTGACAAGGTGTTGCCTTCAAAAACTCCGTTTTGGATCTTGCCTTCTTTTAAGTCTGTATTAAATTGTGTATAAGTAAGTTTCTTTTCGCCTTGGGTTCCGGCCGTGCCAAAAACCTGCGCCAATATTAGCATAACAATAACCAAGCCGATCCAAATCAATGGGGTTTTCGGTATTTTTACCGGCCCCTTGAATTCAGGTCCTCCACCGGTCGGTGGCTTTGACTTCTTGTTGTTCCCAGGATTTCCGTCAGGGCTATTATAAAAACGGTTGAACATGTAATCTCCTTTATATCTTATTA
>CAYNBL010000178.1:0-3042 GCA_964395205.1 uncultured bacterium
ATATTGATGATTTAATGATACTTTGCAGAGCTGATATAACATCAAAAAATAAAGAAAGGGTACAGCGCTATCTTTCTAATTTTGAGTTGGTTGAACAGAGAATAAGTAAAGTAGAGGAAAAGGATGCTTTACGTGCTTTTCAATCTCCTTTTGATGGTAAAGAGATCATGGAATTGTTTGGTTTGCAGCCCGGTCCTCATGTCGGTAAGATCAAACATTATATTGAGGAAGCCATATTAGAGGGTGAGATAGAAAATACACATGAAGCTGCTAGAGCATTTATTGAAAAAAATAAAGAAAAACTCATAGACTTATATCTAAGAAAGCATTAAATTGCAGACTATAAATAAGAAGGGAATTTTATGGATAATGCAACTGGGAATTTGAACAACAATATCGGTCAGAATTTCAATGTAAAAGAAGAGAATGAACTGAACTTAAGATATCTTGTTCAAGTGGTCATGCAACGTATTCATGTTGTGATCATCATGTTTTTATTGATATTTATCGGGACTATTCTCTATACCGTTAATCAGGCTAAAGTCTATAGATCTGAAACACAGATCCTTATCGAGAACGGTGTAGCTGCCGGAGGTGTTTTTGAGCAAATGACCCCATTTATCAATAATGATATGGTCATCAATAATGAAATTCAAATAATTACTTCCAGAACGATTGCTGAACGTACTATTAATAGTCTACTTGTCGAGTATCCTTTAGATTCACTCTATTTATTCGATCGCGGTCTTTTACTGGAAAACCAGTCATTTTCAACAAAATTAAGAAAACAATTAAAGAAAATGTTCAGCAGGGAAGAAGATGAAGTCCTTACCCTTGATAAAAAACGAAAAAATTATATAAATCGTTTATTGGATAATCTGGAAGTTGAACCAGTTCGTGAAACTCAAACGATAAATATTGCTATTGAGAGTTATAATCCTGATGAAGCAGCTATTATAATAAATGAATTGGTCACGCAATATTATGCAAATGATCTTGAAAGAGTCAGTAATGCAGCCGGTAAAGTAAGACATTTTCTTGAAATTCAGATCAATGATGTTGAGCCTAAACTTGCAGCCATTGAAAGACAACTCAGTGATTTTCTTGAAAAAGAAGGTATTATTGATCTTGATGAGAATGCAAAACAATTGATCCAGAAATCTGCAGAGTTTGAAGCACAGCTTTTTACTGCTAGAGCCGAACTGAATATTTCGAACGAACAACTTGACTTTTTAAGAGGTCAACTTACTGAAAAACAAAGACAAGTTTTAGATGTCAAGTTGCAAATAGCAAATCCCATGATCCTCCGTTTACGTGAAGAGATTGCAGTAGGCGAACAGGAATTGCTTAATGAAGATCCTAAATCTGACATGGTTATGGCATCAAAGAGAGATCTTGAGAACAAAAAGAAAATTCTGGAAGAAAAAACCCGCATGTTGGTTCAGGCTGGATATCTACCCGGACAAATTGATCCAATGGCCGTAAACCAGCTTATTCTTAATCAAATTGTTGATCTCGAAAGCCAAAAAGTCAGCCTTGAGACAAAAGTAGTTGAATATGGTAAATTAAATGATTACTACAATGGCTTGATTGAAGAAATCCCTTCAGCCAGTATCTCATATATACGTTTAGAACGCGAACGTCAAACTCACGAAAGAATATATCTTTTAATGAAAGAGCGTTATGAAGAAGCTCGTATCCAGGAAGCATCACAAATATCAAACGTATATGTTATTGATAAAGCGGTTCCAAAATACTTACCGATCAAACCTAAAACAAAACTAAATATTCTTCTTGGATTTGTGTTCGGACTTGCTGCGGGTATTGGAATAATTCTTCTGCGGGAATTCATGGATAATTCAATCCGAAGTAAAGAAGATCTAGAACGCTTGGGTCTTACTGTTCTTGGTATTATTCCTTCAATGTCCATTGATAAGGCCAAGAAAGTGCTTGATAAGAAATATTCAAGTAATGATGATTTTAGAAACCGTTTGATCTCTCACTTTAAACCTCGTTCACCTATTTCGGAATCTTTCCGTTCCTTAAGAACGAATTTGGAATTATCAGTTCCAGATAAAACTATATCGGCTTTTGTTGTGACATCAGCCGGCGCTTCCGAAGGAAAATCAACGGTAATTTCAAACTTGGCTATTGCCTATGCTCAGTTCGGTATGAAGGTTCTTTTAGTTGACGGTGATATGCGTAAACCAACGATCCATAAGATGTTTTCAACACCCAAGAAACCGGGTCTCGCAAACATGATAACCAAGCGCTCTAAAATGGACGAATCAATTTTTAAAACGGAAATTGATAATCTTTATGTTATGCCGGCCGGAAGTCTTCCCCCGAATCCATCAGAGCTTTTGGGTTCTAAAGCAATGAAAGAATTATTTGCACAATTACGCAAACAATTCGATAAGATATTCTTCGATGCTCCACCTTTGATGGCAGTAACTGATGCAGCACTTATGGGATCAATGACAGATGGTGTGCTTCTGGTTGCTCGTGCAGGTGAGGCTCAAAAAGAAGTCGTAGTCCACTTACAGCAAGAAATGAAGAATACTAAGATTACGATTGTCGGTACCGTCTTGAACGATGTAAACCCGAAAAATACCTCAAGTGGTTACTACTACTATTATCAGAGATATTACTTTGATAAATACTACGGAGAAAACACAAAATAACAAAATAAACAGCCCGGTCATCAGAACTGGGCTGTATTCTTTATAATTGATTAAGCAGACAGGAATAGGGAACTATGTCAATATCCAAAACAAAAAAAGAGTGGCTTAACACGACTTATGAGGCATTTTGCCAAAAAGGTGGTGAACGTTCTGAAGCATTCAAGACAATGTCAGGAGTCAAGATCGATCCTCTATATACACCGGAAGACATTGGAAATAATTATAACGATGAGATTGGTTATCCCGGTGAATATCCTTATACAAGAGGTATTTATCCCACGATGTATCGTGGGCGATTTTGGACAATGCGCCAATATGCGGGTTTCGGTGATGCAAAACAATCAAACGATAGATATAA
>CAYNBL010000179.1:0-1236 GCA_964395205.1 uncultured bacterium
CTGAAATGGGACGCTCGGTTCTTTTCGTTCCCGGTATTATGGACCTTGATCAGGTTGAGACTATTTCAGGATTGATCATTTTGGGTCATGTCGCTAAAATGACAGCCCGCTATGAAGCCGAATTGAATGTTCCGGTATCCCGTTCACTCGTGATGGAATCCGGCCGTGAAACGGTACGGGCTTCTTATATCAGTGAAGGCCGTCCCGATCTTTTCTCAGCAGATATGGTTCATTATTACACCGACGATCAATTCGCATTTGCAGCAGCCGTTGATGGTATTATGCTGCGTGAAAAACCCGCCGCAGTCTTTCTGCAAGGTAAGTTTTACGCAGAATCACTCATTATGGCAGAAACCGGTAACTCGATCGGTGCCATTCAGATCGCCGGAACCGGTTCGCCTTCTCAGATACCATTTTTTGTTACTGCCTGTGATTATACATTGATCGGTGAAGAGTTCTTTGCAGCATCCGCTTATTTGGGCGATGATCCGAAACTTCTCGGTTCTATCAAGGGCCAGGACATTGTAAAGGCTATTTTAATGGCTTGTTTGGGATTGGGTGTAATCTTACAAACAGTTTTCTCTGGAATATATAATTCAGATGGATTCTATCCTAAAATCAAATCTCTAGGTGAAAATCCAACTGCAGTTTATAGCATTATAGCGGAAGTTTCAAGCATTCCTTTAGAAAAGGTTCAGTATATTTATTCTAATATTGATGACAAATTAGGTAAAAATATTGATATCCAAGGTAAAAATAGTAGGTTTAATGCTGAAAAAGTTATTAGAAAATTAGAAAGAAATGGCGCGACAGTTGATCTTTATGATAATACAAAACTCGAAAATAAAGACAACAAATGGGATTTCTTTAAAAACCTGTTCGCAGGATCATAAACAAGAGGTAAACATATATGTTTTGGAAAAGAACAATTCCATCTATCATTGTTGCCGCAGTGGGTGTTATTATGCTCCTGTCCTGGTTCATCCCGCACGCTCCTTTCGATGAACTAGAGATCCATGCGACACAGTGGTACGATATTATTGCAAGTTTTGCGATGATCCTTGGTGCTTTAAATTTATTGAAGCTACAAGGTCGCAAAGTTGTCAAACGCCAGAAAGGCTGGCTCTATAGTTTAGCCGCAGTACTGGCATTTTTTATGACTCTGACTTTTGGCTTTATGATTAAAGGTGGATTTTATCCAAATTTAGAATCACTCGGTGATAATCCCGAAGCCGT
>CAYNBL010000179.1:1336-3023 GCA_964395205.1 uncultured bacterium
GTTCTCCTTGTTTCGGGTATCCTGATCATGCTTGGTCGTGTTCCTCTTGGTGCATATTTAACCGCATGGACACAAAAGATATCATGGCTTTCGTGGTTACATTTGCCAACGATCCAGGAATGGCTCTATCAATACCCTAATGCTGCAGGTGCTCGTGCCATTATGATCGGTATCGGACTCGGTATCGTCGGTACGTCCCTGCGAGTCATCCTCGGTATTGAAAAATCATTTATGGGAGGGGACTAAAATGGTTAAATCAAAATTTGGTGAAAAGTTTGTAAATTTTCTTGGGAAATTAGACAGTCTGGATCGCCGGATCATCTTCCTTATTATTGGCATTGTCGTTCTTATTCCTCTACTGCTTCCTTTGGGTCTTCCCATTGAAACCACACAATTGACTGAAGATGCCTTCTATGCTCTTGATGCACTCCCTCAGGATGCTAAGGTGTTGATGTCCTTCGAATATGGTCCATCAACCAAACCTGAGATCCATCCTATGGCTATCTCAGTGCTTCGTCATTTATTCTCTAAAGGGAATAAGGTTATTATCATGTGCCTATGGCCGGATGGACTTTTTATGGCAAATGAAGCACTTGATCTGGTAGCCCGTCAGGAATTTGATCTTGAATATGGTGTCGATTATGTCAATCTTGGCTATCGGCCGGGAAATGAAGCCATTATCAAGGGTATCACCAAAAGCTTTGCAGCTAACTTCTCGATCGATGCAAAAGGAACTTCCATTTCTAAGCTCCCGATCATGAATGATATTCAAACTGCTCGTGATGTTGATTTTATCTTTTCACTGTCTGCCGGATATCCCGGAGCTATAGAATGGGTCCTTTATGCAGGTGACCCTCTTCAAGTCCCTGTTTCCAGTGGAAATACTTCAATTCAGGTTAATCAATTATTGCCTTATGTGAAGTCAGGACAGATGAAAGGTATCATCGCCGGTATGCCGGGTGCAGCCGAGTACGAAACCATGGTCATCCGCAAGATCGAAGAAAATATTGGTATCATCACCCCTGAAGCTCGCGAATTATTACCGCAATTTAAAGAAAGACGAAATGCAACGAAATTCATGGATGCGCAATCAATTGCTCACCTTGTGATCGTTCTTTTTATCGTTCTTGGTAATATTTCATTTTTTGTTAAACGCCGTCAACAAAGAAAATACTAGGAGGTAACCCATGTATATAGGAATATTAGGTGCATGGATCGCCGTCTTCTTGACATTATCCATCTTGAGTTATCTTTATGAAGACAATGTCTTCTATAAATTTGCCGAACATATCTTTGTTGGTGTTTCCGCTGCTCACTGGGCAAGCATTGCGTTCTGGAATCAAGTTCAACCAAATCTCTTTGGCCGACTTTGGCCACAAGCAGAAGTTGCTGCTCTTGACGGTTTTCAGAAGTTCTGGTATGGGATTTATCACGGACTACATGTTCTTTTTGGTAAAATATTCCCGGAAGCAACGATCAATGGTGTTCTCTATCGTGGCATTGGCGACCAACCACAGAACTTAAGCTATCTTATTGCGTTCGTTCTTGGATTATTCATGCTTTTCCGTCTTATCCCTAAGATCGGATGGCTCAGCAGATGGTCACTTGCTTATGTTATCGGTATGGCAGCCGGACTTCGTTTGTACGGTTATATGAGTTCTGATGTTATCGGTCAGATCCATGCTAC
>CAYNBL010000180.1:0-3021 GCA_964395205.1 uncultured bacterium
CGAAGTAGCTCGGCTACGAAGGCTGTACCTTGGCGTAGAAGGGGTCGAGATGACAATCTTTTACTGTCCACTGCTTACTGCTTACTGTTTACTGTTTACTGCTTTTAAAACGCGCCCTCAAGAAATACTCTAATATTTAGGACAAGAGGTGCTTGAATGTAATACCAACCATACTCTCTGGGTATTCCATGTTCATTATCCAGGCGATAATCACTTGTATTAACAAAAGGTCCATCAGGGTCGTTAGTGGTATAATAAATGATATTCGTTTCCGTGACAGCGGTAATTGAAGCATCGTCACAGGCTGAGTTAGTGATTGAAGACGAACTTATACGTGTATCTAAGGATAAAGAATTAACTGTTCCCGCTCCATTTGTGTTATTCCAAAATATGGAACTATCAACAAAAGCACTCTCGCGTTTTTCAAAATATAATGCTGAACCGCTTTCCGCGACATTGTTCACGAATGTTGAGCGATCAAAGCTCGGGTTACCTACCTGAGTTCTGTTCTCAGCTGAGAATACAGCACCACCCTGGGCAGCTGTGTTTGACTCGAAAAGACATTTTCTAAAAGATCCGCCATTCTGCAATGAGACCGCACCGCCACCATTACTGCTATTATTGGAATAAAAACGGCAATTCAGGATCACCGGTTCAGCTCCGTTCTCAAGCAGCAGGCCTCCCCCGCCTTTACCGTCATCGGCATTGCCGTCACGAATAATAAATCCATCGATAATGGTCAAAGCACTTAAAAGACCCGAATAAGAGATCACATGATAACTATTATCGCTGACATTCCCCTCTATTCCAATGTCCCCGCTTAATATCGTAGGATTGGCATGGACATCGCGATCTTCCAAGGTGGATTCGCCACCATAAAAACCGCCATATAATTTTACGCCTTCTTTAAGAACAAATGAATTATCCCGAGCAACACCCGGAGAATAGGTGCCTTGAGCAACCCATATCTCATCTCCATTTGAAGCGACTGCAAGAGCTTGTTGTGGATTTTCGTAAGCTCCCTGCCAAAAACCATCTCCAAAATTATTATCGACATAAAGAACATTTCCAAAAGCAAATGCACTTAGGCTTAGAATTAAAATCGCTGTTTTAAATATGACATTCTTCATTGGGTTCCTCTCTCAACGAGGTAAAATTAGTGATGACAAGCGGGTTTACCAAGCTATTTTGGCGTATTAAACCTTAATTAACTCTCTTATAACCTTATGTTAATAATTGTGATTAAAAACAAACTAAAATAAGGGTTGAGGTTGAGGTTGAGGTTGAGGTTGAGGTTGAGGTTGAGGTTGAGGTGTAAGGTATAGGGTGTAAAGGTTTAGGGGTTTAGGAGGTTAGAAGGTTAGAAGGTTAGAAGGTTAGAAGGTTAGGGGTTTAGAAGCTTAGGGAGCAATAAAGGTCTGTCATCCTGAACGCAGTGAAGGATCTATTCATGGTACGAATAATGTTTGGGTTAATGTTTAAGGTTTAAAGTTTAGGGAGCTATAGAGGTCTGTCATCCTGAACGCAGTGAAGGATCTATTCATGGTACGAATAATGTTTGGGTTAATGTTTAGAGGTTTAGGAGTTTAGGGAGCTATAAAGGTCTGTCATCCTGAACGCAGTGAAGGATCTATTCATGGTACGAATATAGTTTATAGTTTACAGTTTAAGAATTCTGGGATGAATATGCTTGTTTCTTGTTTGCTGTTTCTTGTATCTTTTAGTGTTTAGAAAATCAAGGACAGTTTATGAAAAAATTCCTCGTCTTATTGATCATCATCAGTACATTCGCTTTAGGATCCGAGCTTCATATATCTTTTACGGGAAATAACCGCGGTTTATTAACACCCTGTGGCTGTAAGATACCCAGTGGAGGGTGGCCCCGCATATCTACCGTTCTGGATAATATGCCCGGATTTGCATTGCATATAGGCGCGGGGAATCATTTCTTTCATCATACACCTATGCCAAAAGAAGATCAGATCTTTGAACAAAAGAAAGCTGCTTTTCAAGCGGAATTATTCTCTGAGCTCAAATATGATGTCATTAATGCAGGTCAATATGACCTGTGTTACGGACTTAAAGTATTAAGATCCCTGCAAAGCAACTTTGATTTACCTATCATCTCGGCTAATATCCTTGATATGAATGGCGATCTTGTTTTTACTCCCTACAAAATTATTCGATCTCAAAACATTGATATCATGTTCATCGGCATATGCTCTCTATCCGATGGATTTAATTACCGAATAAAAGACCCCCTTCTTGCCCTGGAAGAGTTATATAGAGAAGGGCTTTTTGAACAAGCCGATCTTGTTATATTGCTTGCAGATGCGCCAGCCGTTATTCTTTCGGATTTTGTAAAAGAACATTCCGGCATCGATTTGATCGTATGCGCTAAAGAACATGCTATTACTGGATTACCTGTCCATTACAAGGGAACGGCTCTTACTCAACTGGGTTCACAGGGAAAGTATATTGGCGATCTTTATCTTAATTTTGATGGCAACGCAACAGAATGGAAAGATATTAGTCCTTACCGATATTCGATCAAGGCTGCCGAAATTGCTTTAAATTCCAAAACAGATCACAGGAAAAAATATCTTAAGCAATTAAAGCGAAGTAGAAAGATACTCAAAACGGAAATAAAAAATAACCCCAGCTATTATCAATGGGATATGTTACTGCTTGATAGGTCTGTAAAAGATGATCGCGAAATAAAAAAACGTGTTGATAAGTTCACTCCTTATCCGGACCCGTGACCCTCGCGCCACTCATTTCATCATTTTTTCATCCATCATCCATCATCCATAACTCATAATCCATCATCATGAATAGATCTCTCCACTTCGCTCATCCATCGGTAGACGGACTCGCTCCGGTCGAGATGACATTTTGTGTCTTTGCCGTCTCACATCTCACGTCTCACGTCTTACGTCTGGTACGACTTCAAAACATAGGTGAGGAAAGCCCTTCAAAACATGGGTAACAGTTACGAACTTAACGGTATAAATAAATGGA
>CAYNBL010000181.1:0-3009 GCA_964395205.1 uncultured bacterium
AATGTAATAGTTACAAAATAAGAAAGGTAATAATAGGGAGCAGGGGTGGAAGGACTATGAAATGCAGGAAGAAGCAGTTATCAAGAAAAAAGGTGAAATACTTTTAGACTGGGCGTTAACTCGTTATCAAACCGGTAAAACATTCTGGCAGCCTTATCAAGATGAATGGGCGAAGATAAAAATACAGTATAACGGCATCACCGTCGTAGGAAAAGAAATATGGCAGAGCAACATCGTAGTACCCACCCTGAAGAAGGTTGTCCGTGCTTTGTGTTCCCATTATATTAATATACTTCTTTCCAAAGGTGCTGAATCATTCGATATAGCACCGGGAGAGGAATCAGACAAGAAGAACGCTGAATTATTACGTTACAAGATTGTATATGACCTGAACACTTTAGAGATAGAACGGAAGATACTCCCTATCCTGAAGAATTTTGTTTTGTATGGTTATGCGGTTGCCTACGTCCCCTGGAAGCACACCGTAGAAAAGCATAGAATAAGTAAAAATACTGTGAAAAAAGTTATCACATTTGACGGACCCGATATAGTATGTGTCGATCTGGCAAAATTTGTGTCCGACCCGAACTGCCTCGATCTGTCCTCATGGAAAGTCTACGAAAAAGACGATATTCCCATCCACTATTTAAAAGCCAAAGAAAAAACAAACAGAAACCCAGAAGGTATATACTCTAATATCGAGGCTGTAAAAGAGACCGTATATCCCAACACAGATGATACCGAACATAAAGATAAAGTGGAACTACTCGAATATCACGGACTCGTACCTAAAAAACTAATTGAAGGCAGAATAGATGACGCTTCCGAGCCGAATCCTTTCGATGATGAATATGTTCAGGGGATTATCGTAATAGCCAATCAAAAAGTAGTAATCAGGGCAAGTGCATATCCTTATTGGTGTAACGATATATTCGTACCATTCGTCAATGACCGCATGGTAGACGAAATCGTCGGTTGCGGCGTAGGACGGGACATCAGGGCACTCGCACCCATGCTGACCAACTTATATAATAAATTGACCGATTGCGTAAATATTATAGCCAATCCGATGTATGAAGCGGTGATAAATCGTTATCTTGGGAAGGCAAAGACCATATTAACCAGACCGGGAAGAGTCCTTCCGGTGAGACAACTCGGAGGCATTAGAGAGGTCAACACTACTGCACAGGCTGCCTCGCTTAGGACACTTCAGGACTTGATTGTAATGATTGACAAGATTATAGATGAACTCACCGGAACAACTCCGCAAGTCATGCCTGCTTCCGGTGAAGGTGATGTCCATCGTACTATGGGCGGACTCGCCATGATGAAAGAAGAATCCATGCTGCCGATAAATACAAAGATAAAATTCTACCTTGAACCTCCTTTCCGCAAGATACTTGGAATCATCTACCGCCACAATATACAAAGATTCAAGAAAGCCAGTATGTTCAGGATATTGGGAGAAAAAGCGAAAAAGTTCGATTTAGAACATCTCACTAAAGCCGATATTATGATGAAGGGTAATCCTGATTTCATACCTACCGGTATATCGGGGTTTATGGAGAGAATGTCCGAGATTAGGAATTTATTAGATTATATGAAGTTACTGGCTGGGGTCGCTATTCCTGCAACCAAGATGGATATGATGGGGAATGAAGTCCCGATATTCGACCCCGAAGGCAAGCCAGCTATGAAACCTTACGGAAACATAGCTTATATAGCAAGGAGAATCGCCGAACTACTCAGATTAAAAGAAATTGATAAGATAGCACCTGAAGTAGAGGAAATGGAAAAACCTAAGAAAATTCCAAAACAGACCCCCCCGCAGAAGGGCTCCCCTTCTGGAGTGGCTAGTGGGATTACCCCGTCCAACCAGCCCCGGGGGGATTATTTAGGCAAAAGTTTAGCAGGAGCAGGGAGAGCAACGGAGATGAGAGGAGAGTAAAATAATCAATAATAAAAAAGAATATAATAAAAAATATTATCAAAATAATAGAGAAAAAGTATTAGAACGCTTAAAACGAAATCGCAAAAATCATCCTGAATATATGAAAGAATATTATCAAAAGAATAAAGAAAAAATATCAAAAAAACATAAACAATATCGTGAAGATAATCTTGAGAAAGAACTAAAACAAAGGAAGATATATTATCAATGTAATAAAGAAAAAATAAGTGGGGATAAAAAACAATATTATAAAAATAACCGTGAAGTGATATTAAAATATAATAAGCAATGGTATAAAAATAATCCTGAGAAAAAAGAAGAATATTATAAGAACAATAAAGAAAGAATAGATGAACAACATAAAAAATGGTATATGAACAATCTTGAAGAAAGAAAAAAACGTAAGAAACAATATCGTAAATCAGACGAAGGCAAAGCAGCTAATCAAAGAGGTCATATGAGAAGACATTTAAAAGAGACTAATATGATTAATACTTTAACCGCCCAAGAATGGGAAAATATATTAAGTATATTTAATAATCATTGTGCTTATTGTGGTTGCGAATTTACAGATAAAAATAAACCAGCAAGAGACCACATAATACCAATAAGCAAAGGCGGACACAATGTGAAAGAAAATATAGTACCTGCTTGCCAGAGTTGTAATTCAAGAAAATATAATAAAATATTAATAGGAGGGACTTATGATTTCAGAAGAAAAATCAGAAGAGGAACAAGAGCTTGCTTTATCAGCTGAAGATGCACACAACTTAATGGAGATGACTTCAAGCAAGGGCTGGAAAGTTTTAAAGGAAATGTATTTTGATGTCAAGTTAAGAGAATGTAAAGAATATTTATTTGATGTTAAAAATACCGACCCTGTAATGGTAAGGGCAATGGTTATGAAATTTGGTTTTATCGAGAGCTTATTAGAGGATATCAAACTTACCATTGAGATTGGTTTAGCTTATGAGAAGGAGCTGTTAAAAATGAAGGAAGAAAAGAAGAAGTAAGTTTTCAGGGAGATTTTAAGGGGAATATAAGAAAAGGAGTATTTA
>CAYNBL010000182.1:0-2997 GCA_964395205.1 uncultured bacterium
GCTTTCTTCATCAAACAAAGCATTATCAACATATTTGCTTAATTCAGAGCTTGATGTGTAAAAAGGAAATCGCCCCGATTCTTTTCCATCCCCTGCTTTTATTTTAGATTTTTTCTGAAACTCAAACACATCTGCAAACTTATACATCATTTACCATGTCCTTAAGAGTCTCAATATTGACAACTATGTTTTTCTCCATCTTCTCAATCTTCCCTAATATCACTTCCGGCTTATCGTACTTCGGAGGGGTGTAGTCGATCTCTTTATACCGATTTATGCTGAGGTCATATTTGTTATCAATGATCTCCTGAACCGGCACAAAGAAGTGCTTTGCCTTTCTATCGTCATTAGGATTTTTGCTTCGAACTTTCCATTCCTTCACGATATCCGGCAGGTCATTATTTTCTATGCGGTCACGCTTATCGTCCAGTGAATAGCCGTCTGATTGCATATCATAAAACCAAACCCTCTCTGTTGTTCCGCCTTTAACAAATACAAGAATAGCTGTACTTACTCCGGCATAAGGTTTAAATACTCCTGAAGGCATAGAAACAACACCCTGAAGCTCGCAATCATCAATAAGCATCTTGCGTAAGCTCTTATGTGCTGTTGACGAGCCAAAAAGAACTCCGTCCGGTACGATTACAGCCGCTCGTCCGCCAATTTTTAAGGAATTGATAAGGCGGTTCACAAATAACAGTTCCGTTTTTGTTGTTTTGAGTGATAGATTCTCGTTAATATCCCCCTTATCAATGCTTCCTTTAAACGGAGGATTGGCAAGGATCACATCATATTGATCATCTTCATTATATTTTTTTGAAAGTGTGTCCACTCGTTCGATATTAGGGTGAGTTATTCCATGAAGCATAAGGTTCATTAAACCGATACGCACCATCGTGGTATCAAAATCGTATCCGAAGAAAGTTTTTTCACGTAAAGCCGTCCATAAACGCTTATCTGTTAACTTATCCCCGAAACCTCGCTCAAAACCATCCTCGTCTTTGGTTAGCTGCCCTTTACTTGTATGGGTAGTCAAAATATATTGATATGCCCCGAGCAAAAATCCGCCTGTTCCACAGGCAGGATCTCCAATAGTCTCTCCTAGTTTTGAGGCAACCAGTTCGCACATGAGCTTGATAATATGCCTCGGCGTACGGAATTGACCATTCTTTCCGGAAGATGATATTTCAGAAAGCAGAAATTCGTACATATCACCCTGAGTATCGTGAAATGTCTGACCAGCTTGCGTTTGGCTTTCAATCTCATCATACAGAGCGTCAATAATGATAACTGCTTCAACAAGAAGGGACGGCTTAGGAATGATAAACACCGCATCAGCCATATACTTGGCAAATACGCTGTTTTCACCGTTTATCTGTTTAATGAATGGGAACACGCTTGCCTGCACATGAGCCAGCATTTCACCACCTTCAAGTTGTTTGAAATGACTCCAACGGAGAGTTCCTTTATCGATTTCTTCTTTGGAAAGTGGCGAAGTGAATTTTCCGACAAATACAGACTTGTATTTCTCACCTGTCCATTCAGCGTCTTTTTTGAGCTTGGAATCAACCTCATCTAACCGGCGCATAAAGAGAAGATACGATATCTGCTCAATGGCGGTTAATGGATTGGCAATACCACCGCTCCAGAAATTGTTCCAAAGCTGGCTGATTAATGATTTCATTTTTGGTGTTAACATAAAACCCTCTCTTTTAAGACGCTATTTTCTGCGTAAGGCTTAAAATCTCATCAATTTCTTCAGGCTTAAAGATGCCTCTTACTCCCTCAGGATGAAGCTGTGTAAACGGTACGTTGATCAAATCTTTCTTTGCCACACTGCCCCGCTGAAGAATAAAAGTTTTCACCGTCATGATAAATTGAATTTGTTTCTCGCCGAAATTATTGTGTTCTTTTAAAAACTCGTCAAACAATGTTGATACCGTTTCGTTAAATGTCGCTATTTCTTCAATACCTAAAATGTGCTTGATAAACTGGATGAATTTAGCGCTTTTGTTGTCATAAATTTCCCGCAAAATATATTCGGTTACATGCGGATATTGTTCTTTTAAAATATCCGCTAATTCTTCGAGTTCTTCATCTGTTACTTCATCACCTCTGGCAATCTTTTGAACAACAGGGTTAGACTTAACAAGTTCTCTGATAAAATCTTCAATCTTACGTCTGTATTTATCCACACTCATGCGTTCGTGCTGAGGCCCAAACTCGATCGTTTCTTTTACTGTTAAAAGATCCTGAATATTGAGTTTTTTCTCTGGAGCTTTTTGTTTCTGGCGAAATTTCATAAGCGGAGCCAATCGCTCTATCATTTCATCAAGATCATCATCCGTTGCTGTTATCCAGAAATGATTTGACTGAACTTTTTCAATCCATTCTTTTTCACGTTCAACCACGTTAACCGTTAAAGGCAATTCGCTCACTTTTTCAATGATTGTTTCTTTAAGCGTATCGTAACGATCCTCGTCTCCGACAAGTTTGGCGGTTTGGGCTTCGATACCGTCTAATTCAAAGCGCATTGCTTTGAAATCCGCATCAGACAACGCCCGCATGAGAGGACTGATATGCATACGTAAGTATTCAAACCGTTCATCCGTAACATTTATCCAGAAATTATCATCAGATACTTGTTCAATGGCTTGTTGATTATCTAAAATCACAACTGAATTCTTGGGTAGAGATTCAATATTTTCACGGATCTTTTTGATGGTCTTTAATGTTATAGCCTCATTTTTATTGTTTTGTGATACGAACAATTTATCTATCCGTGATTCAAATAACCTGACCGGCAAAGGTCTCGTGCCTTTAGGTTCTTTTCCTTTAGGCGTCATTTTGAAGTATTCAAAATTTTCCCAGCAATCTATAATCAGAAACTTATCTTTATCAGGACACCATGGCTTTATATTATCCGGATCAAGCACACGTGTGCCACGCCCGATCATCTGCCAGAATTTTGTATAAGAAAATACCGGCTTAGCGAAC
>CAYNBL010000183.1:0-2988 GCA_964395205.1 uncultured bacterium
ACATTATAATTTAATGCTTTTTTGGGGACTTGGTAGTCTAATGGATGCTTCGGGATCGGGGTAAAAAAAGCCCCGAAAAATCGGGACCTTAAGGCGGAGAAATGCCGTGCCGACCGAATCTCATGGAGTGTAGGTTGGGAGAAATCTCAAATCACATAACTATTTCGAGTAGTTTGAGATCTCTCCGCTGCACTTCGTTCCGGTCGAGATGACAATTAAATATTCACCGCTATTAAACTCATACATACTTTTTTTAAGCCATATAAAAAAAGCCCCGAAAAATCGGGGACTCTTATATCTTATCGTTTATCCAGCCTTCGCCGAGGTACAGCCTTCGTAGCCGAGCTACTTCGGCGCAGTAGGCCTACGGCCGGCAGGCGTTCATCGTTTATATTTAGCCTTTTAAGGCTTTTACGATTTTTTCCGCAATTTCAGTACCCACGCGTTCCTGCGCTTCAGTTGTGGATGCGCCGACATGCGGAGTAACGGAAACATTGGGGTGGGAGACCAGCTCTATATTATTGGTCGGTTCTTCAATATAAACATCAATACCGGCACCGGCAACTTTTTCACTGTTCAAGGCATCAAGTAAAGCAGCTTCATCAACGACGCCGCCACGGGCACAGTTAATAAGGTAAACACCGTCTTTCATTTTTGCGATCTCTTTAGCACTGATCACAGGTTCTGCTTGTTTTGGTACGTGAAGTGAAACGAAATCAGCTTTTGCGAGCAGTTCGTCAAAGGATACCATTTCAATACCTTCAGCTTCTTTGATGAAAGGATCATAGCCAATGACTTTCATACCCAGTCCATTTGCTCTTCCTGCGGTCAATTGACCGATCTTGCCGCAACCGACTATTCCGAGGGTTCTACCATTAAGCTCAATACCCTTGTATTCTTTTTTATTCCATTTGCCGTCACGCATGGTAATATTTGATTTATGGAGAAAACGAGCCAAAGCGAACATGTGTGCGATCGCAAGTTCAGCTACGGATGCTGAGTTGGCAGCCGGAGTATTTAGAGTAGGGATACCTTTGGTCTTTGCATATTGATGATCAATATTATCAATACCTGCACCACCACGCGCGATCACCTTCAGATTTTCGCCTGCGTCAATAACTTCTTTGGGGACTCTCGTGGCTGAACGGACCAGAATACAATCATAATCCTTGATGTTCTCAACCAATTCTTCAGGTGAATAATGCTGATTTACACATTCAATACCGGCATTTTCTATAATTTCCTGTCCTTTTTTACTTAGTCCGTCAGAAATTAAAACTTTCATCGCATTCTCCTTCAATTATTAAGAGTTATGGGACAATATCCAATATATTGTCAAATATTGCGCAAATTTATACAAAAATAATCAAAAAACCAGTTTTATAATTTAATAAAATATTATTAAATTAGGGTGTTTTATTTTTAGTATTTGAAAAAAATTCGATTCAATACCCATCAGGAGGAAATGTGAAACAGAAAGAGATCCTTTTACTAACGATTTCCGGACAGGATAAACCGGGCTTAACAACCACGATCACAGAAATTCTTTCCGAGTACAAAGCAAATATTCTTGACATCGGACAGGCGGTTATTCATAACAGTCTTTCTTTGGGCATGCTGGTCGAGGTTGAAGCTGATAAAACTTCCAGTATCCTCAAAGATGTACTCTATAAATCATATGATCTTGAGATCACTGTAAAATTTTCCCCCATTGGGAGCGAGCGCTACAATGACTGGGTAAATCAGCAAGCAAAGGGCCGCTATGTCATTACGATGTTATCACGCAGGATCTCGGCGGCTCAAATATCAAAGATCACGAACATTATCTATAAACAAGGTTTGAATATTGATATCATCAATCGTCTGACAGGTCGTATTTCCATTAACGATAATGCAGAAAATTCAAAAGCCTGCATCGAATTTTCCGTTAGAGGCAGACCGCATAACGAAAAGAAGATGAAAGCGGATTTTTTTAAACTTGCCAATACCACGGAAGCGGATATCGCTTTTCAACATGATGATATGTACCGTAAAAACCGCCGCCTGGTATGTTTTGATATGGATTCCACCCTTATTCAGACAGAATGTATCGTTGAATTGGCTAAACGCCACGGGGTGGGTGATAAAGTCCATGAAATTACGGAGTCCGCGATGCGGGGGGAGCTGGATTTTAACCAAAGCTTTAAGCAGCGAGTTGCCTTGCTGAAAGGCTTAGACGAATCGGTTATGCAGGATATTGCTGAAAATCTTCCAATCACAGAAGGTGCCGAAAGATTGATATCAACCTTAAAAGATCTGGGATACAAGGTTGCGGTCCTTTCCGGCGGGTTCGTGTATTTTGGCGAATATTTAAAGAAAAAGCTCAATATTGACTATGTTTATGCAAATGATCTCGAGATCGTGAACGGCAAATTGACAGGAAAACATCTCGGTGAGATCGTAAATGGCGAGAAAAAAGCTCAACTCATGAAATTGCTCGCCCAAATGGAGGGAATTAATATGGAACAGGTCATTGCCGTCGGAGACGGAGCCAATGATCTGCCCATGATCAATGCGGCCGGACTCGGTATTGCCTACCATGCAAAACCCCTTGTCAAAGAAAGCGCGACGCATTCCATTTCAACCATAGGATTGGATGGAATCTTGTATTTGTTGGGGTATAGAGATCGACATCTGAAGAAGTAAGAGCCTCACACAAAGGCACTAAGTACCTCTAAGACACTAAGAATATTGAGGCTTCGGGCTGCAGCAAGTTGATGTTAAAGTGTTCTTAAATTATGTTTTAAATTAAAATTATTTTACCGCAAAAATATCATATATAGCTTTAACAATGATTTACATCACCAACATAAGCCATATAATTTCTTTGTGGCTTTGTGCTTTTTGTGTCTTTGTGAGAGGTCTTTGCTGATTACTACGTACTTCTTACTGCGTACTTGGCGAATCTCATAACATCGTTTACACTTTTTCGGGTCCCTAGTAATTATA
>CAYNBL010000184.1:0-2974 GCA_964395205.1 uncultured bacterium
AAAATATTTCAACAAATTTCAATAAGAATGTGATAAAAATGGATCTAAAAATAGCTTTAGCGCAAATTAATTTTACTGTTGGTGATGTTTCGGGGAATGCTGAAAAGATCATTAAAGCCATTGCTGATGCAAAAAATGAACAAGTTGATATTATTCTGTTTCCTGAATTGGCACTTTGCGGATATCCACCTTTAGATCTTGTACTTGAAAATGAATTCATTGCTGAAAATAAAATTAAGATCAATAAGATCGCTGAAAAAACGAAAGATATTGTTGTGATCGTAGGATATGTCCGTAAACATAATGGAAAATGCTGGAATGCTGTGGCCATAATACAGGATGGAAAGATCATAGACCATGTCCATAAGATCAATTTACCTACCTATGATATTTTTGATGAGCTCAGATATTTCTCTTATATAAATAATCCTGAACCTGTAAATGTGAATATCAAGGGAAAAAATTATCGACTGGGTATTGAGATCTGTGAAGACCTTTGGGATGACCGTTATGAAACAAAGGTAACGCGTGAACTTGTAAAGAAGGGAGCGGAAATTATTCTCAATGCTTCCGCGTCACCTTATCAGGTAGATAAGATCAAAACGCGAATTGACTTAGTTCGCGAGAAAGTTTTAGAAGCTAATATCCCTTTTGTCTATGTGAATTTGATCGGTGGTCAGGATGAATTGATCTTTGACGGGAATAGCTTTGCTTTAGACAAGGATGGAAAATTTGCCGCTTACATGCCGGCATCTGAAGAAGCCATCGGCTATTGCAGGCTCCAAGACGGGAAAGCTGTAAATATTATACCGAACCCCCAACACAATGTAATGGAAGGCTTGAGAGCTGCACTAATATTGGGAATAAGAGATTATTTTTATAAAAGCGGTTTTAAAGATGCTGTGATCGGTCTGAGTGGAGGCATTGATTCAGCTTTAGTCGCAGCTTTAGCTACAGAAGCTTTGGGGGCTGATCATGTATATGGTTTTGCCATGCCTTCCAAATTTTCTTCGGATCATTCTTTAACAGATGCTGAACAACTGGCCAAAAATTTGGGTATTCATTTTGATACGATCTCGGTCAAACCTATGTATGAAAGCTTTCTCACTTCGTTGGAAAATCAGTTTGCCGGAACCTCATTTGGACTTGCTGAGGAAAATTTGCAAGCCAGGGTCCGGGGGACGATACTAATGTCTCTCGCTAATAAAAAAAATGCTCTAGTTTTAACTACCGGTAATAAAACTGAGATCGCATTAGGCTATTGTACGCTTTATGGTGATATGTGCGGTGCCTTGGGTCCTATCAGTGATCTTAATAAATTAGATGTATATCGACTTTCCCGATATTTAAACGAACAATATGGATATGATGCTATTCCCCAGAACACCATCAATAAATTGCCGTCTGCAGAGTTGGCGGAAGATCAATACGATCCTTTCGATTATGATGTAGTTAGCCCGCTAGTAGATGATTTGCTTAGCAATAAACCTATTGAAAAATTGATCGAAGAAACAAAAGATCCGGATCTGGTACATAAAATAATGAACATGATCCGTATCACGGAATACAAACGCTGGCAAGCGGCACCCGGCTTGAGAGTAACCTCAAAAGCCTTCGGTCAGGGCCGAAAAATGCCTCTGGTCAATCATTTTAAATAAAATTTCTGTGACATAACACACACTTCTTTCAGCATTTGCTGAAGCTATAGTTTCTTAAGATCATTTTAACTAAATTCATCCGTTGTTTATGAGGGGGATCACATGTCATTTACAACGGCGCCCGCTTTGCGTTATGTTTTATATTTTTCCGTTGGGATCTTTATTGGGATAATCATTTCTATCCCTTTTTGGATATCGGTATTATTATTGTTTATTGTGTTTATATTGATCCTCTTAACTAAAGACCAAAAAGTTGAGAATACTTTATTTATCCTTTGCATTATTTTTTGCGGACTCTTGCGATTGACTTCAGCGGAGCAGGGATTTGCTGAAAAGTATGATATTTTGGAGCAAAGTCTGCCTTTGGAATTGACAGTTCTAAAACAAAAAACAAATCCCTATTATATCGACTCCTATGTTGTGAAAACAAAAATTGGTTCACGGAAAATCAAGGGTACTTTATATGCCCGGAAGGGCTTGGCGGTTTTACTTCCCGGCAAAAGCTATCATTTTTCGGGTATCAAATGTAAGCCCATTAGTTCAAGCAAAAATCCCTATTCCTTCAATTATTTGAATTACGCTAAGGTACATGGATTATCTCACAATTTCCAGATCGAAAAAAGAGCCAAGATCGAAGATATGGGAATAACAAAACCTTTGATCTATTATTCACATCAGGTTCGATATGATATATCCGTTCGATTTCTATCAGTCTTGGGTATTGAAAAGGGGAGTCTGGTCAATGGATTGCTACTGGGTTTAAAATCAGAGATCCCAGCTTGTATTGCCGATCTATTCAGACAATTAGGTGTAAGTCATTTATTGGCAGTTTCGGGTTTGCATGTGGGTCTAATCATGCTAATAATTTACCAAATATTGCTGACTTTAAGTATTCCGCGAGTACCACGATCAATCTTTATTGCTATATTTCTAATTTTTTATTGTTTCCTTACCGGTGGATCCCCTTCGGTCATTCGATCTTCCCTGATGTCAGTCATGCTTATGTTTGCTCCGGTTTTTCAGCGAAAGTATCAGGCATTGAATGCTGTGGCCGCCTCTGCGGTTATATTATTGATGGTAAATCCCTTTTCTTTGCAGGATCTGGGTTTCCAATTTTCTTTTGCTGCCGTATTTGGCATTTTGATCGGATATTCAAAAATTAAAACATGGATACCCGTAAAAACCAAAAACCCTCTCGTTCGTTATTTAACCGATATGCTGGGTGTTTCTTTAAGTGCGACACTTTTTACCGCACCTGTTGCGATGTTTTACTTTAATTCATTACAAGTTGCTTCAATGTTCTTGAATCTACTTGT
>CAYNBL010000185.1:0-2938 GCA_964395205.1 uncultured bacterium
GCGGATCTGTAAACCTTACATATCAGGAAGGTTGTCTTATCTGTCAGGATTGTGGCGCGTCAAAATGCGGGTAGATGCACATATAGCTAAACCTACAATCCATATTTTTGAATTATCTCCTGCTTTGTGAGCCCAAGAATTCCATATTTTTTCCCTACTTTCTTGAAAGCATTTAGAGCTTTGTCCAAATGGTGAATTTCATGACCTGCAGATATCTGTGTCCGGATTCTTGCCTGTCCGTTTGGCACAACAGGAAAGAAAAATCCTATAGCATATATGCCTTCATCATACAGATCTTTTGAAATATCCTGTGATAGTTTGGCATTAAAAAGCATTACCGGAACAATCGGACTATCACCTTCCTTCAGAACAAATCCGGCATCGGTAAGCCCTTTTCTCCAATATGCTGTATTCTCTTCCAGCTTGTCGCGGCGCTCTGTATTTTCAGAAAGAATATCAAGGACCTTCAAAACCCCTGATACAACTACCGGTGCAATAGTGTTTGAAAAAAGATATGGTCGGGCTTTTTGTCTGCACATTTCAACAAGTTCCTTTCTCCCGGAAACACATCCTCCAGAGGCTCCTCCAAGTGCTTTACCAAAAGTAGTTGTAATAATATCAATTTTTCCCATTACACCATACTTCTCATGAGTACCACGCCCTGTTTTGCCAATAAATCCACTTGCGTGTGAATCATCTACAAATAAGAGCGCGTCATATTTTTCACATAATTCAACCATCTCATCCAGTTTAGCAGTATCTCCATCCATCGAATAAACACCATCGGTAATAACCAATTTAATACGTTTATCCGAATGTAATTGCAGCTTACTTTCTAAATGCTGCATGTTAGAATGTTTGAAAGTATCATGCTGGGCACTGCATAACCTTATACCATCAATAATAGATGCATGAACCAGCCTGTCGGATATCATAATATCTTCACCGGAGAGTACTGCTTCAAAAACTCCTGCGTTAGCATCCATGCATGAAGGGAACAGAATAGTATCTTCTGTGCCCAGGAATTCAGTTACCCTGTTTTCCAGTTCCCTGTGAATATCCTGTGTCCCGCATATAAAACGGACCGAAGACATACCATATCCTCTCGATTCCAGTCCGTCATGGGCTGCTTTAATAACTTCCGGGTGACTGGAAAGGCCAAGATAATTGTTAGCACACATGTTTATTACAGTTTTCAATGAGGAACCTAAAGGGAATTCAACATCAATATCTGCTGCCTGGCTTGAGTGAATTAACCTTTCTTCTTTAAAGATCCCGGCATTCCGTATTTGTTCTAATTGATCCTGGTACGTTTTCTTGGTTTTGTTGCTATAACTCATGGTAATATGATTTTAATTATTTATTGTGTGATAATTTGCTTTCTTCTGTAATCATAATACTTTGCATTATTAAGTCGGCAATCTTCAGTCGGCAGTCGGCAATTTATAGACCGGACTATTTATACTTTCCAGTCCCGATTTATCGGGAATATGATTAAGTATGTGTTATAATTGCTTGATTATTATTTGCTTTTTTGTGGACTGCTGACTGTGGACTGCTGACTATTAGCTATTTATGAAATCTGAAAGTCAAGGTTTTTTTAAATCAATTTGTGAAATTATGTTTTTTGCAAATAGTTTACTCAATGAATTCATTAACCAGATTCACAATATTATTAACCGAATCAAAAGCTTCCGGAGTTGCTTTATCATCAGGCAAACTGATCTTAAACTTAGTTTCAAGGAATACCTTTAGCGAAACCATTGAAAAAGAATCTACAAACCCGCCAGATATTAACGGTGTATCATATGTTATTTCTTCTTCATCATCTTCCAGATATTCTTCAATTACATATTGCAAAACAATGTCTTTAATTTCTTCCATTTTCTTAATTATTAAATATATAAAATTTAGTAACTATTTAGTTTTAAAAAGTGCCTAAAGTGCCTAAAATGCCTAAAGTGCCTAAAGTGCCTAAAGTTGAAGAATCGTGAGTGATGCAACCTTGAACTTTGAACTCTTCCTTCCATCTGTTACGGGTTACGAGTTACGTGTTCACATTTTCAACCCTTTGACCCTTCGACTTTTGACCTCTTCTCTTTTTCTTCCTTACTCAACTACTCATCTTCGAGTGTTGAGACATCCCCAATTTCTTCTCCCCATTCCTTTGCATGGAGAATCCTTCGCATGATCTTTCCACTACGGGTTTTGGGAAGTGAATCCATGTACTCAATATCTTGCGGCATAGCAAGAGGCGACAATTTTTTTCGTATAAAATTCATTATTTTCAACTCAAGTTCATCGTTTGGTTCAAAACCGGGTTTAAGAGTGATGAATGCCTTTACCACTTCCATATTTACTTCATCAGGTTTTGCAACAACAGCTGACTCACTCACAGCTTCATGCTCCAGAAGAGCTGATTCTACTTCGAACGGACTAACAAGATGCCCACCGGTATTGATTACATCATCATCCCTTCCGGTAAACCAGAAATAGCCGTCTTTATCAATACTCGACCTGTCTCCGGAGAGGTACCATCCATTCTTAAATTTCTCCTTAAATTTCTCATTGTTATTCCAATAAGTGGTCATCATCGCAGGCCATCCGGGCTTAAAAGCGATCAGCCCAATTTTCCCGGGCTTATCAAAAGGTTCAAATGTTTTGGGGTCAAGAAGGGTAGTTTCAATTCCGGGGAAAGCTTTGCCCATTGAACCGGGCTTTATTTTCATACCCGGGAAATTAGTGATCATGATTGATCCTGTTTCGGTTTGCCAGTAGGTGTCAAGAAATTGTTTATTAAATACTTTTTCTGACCATACAATAGCCTCGGCATTTAACGGTTCTCCAACACTGGCGAGATGCCTCAGGCAAGAAAGATCAAATTTGCCAACAATTTCATCACCGGCTTTCATCAACGACCGGATTGCAGTAGGAGCAG
>CAYNBL010000186.1:0-2926 GCA_964395205.1 uncultured bacterium
GGTTCACCGGAGTGAATGGTTTTTACATCATGTTCGGCAATAAATTTCTCTAATTTACTTTTATCTTTTTCTCCCATGCCCATGGAAGCCGATTCTAATTTGCCATTTTCAAGATATTCTACAGTGACTGTCGGTTTACCATATTTTAGCTTTAGATTTTTTGGACTGTCCATGGCAACGATCTTGCCGTCTACGATAAATGCCACACGATCGCAAAGTTCATCAGCCGCGAACATATTGTGTGTGGTCAAGAAAATCGTTGTGCCTTCTTTCTGTTTTTCTTTGATGATTTTTTTAATACTGTTGGCCGTTGTGGGATCCAATCCCATGGTCGGTTCATCCAAGAACCAAATATCAGGTTTATTGATCATTGAGCGTGCAAAACCAATGCGTTGCATCATACCTTTTGAAAAGGCGCCTGCTTTTTTCTTGGCTTCATCCTTAAGGCCGACCCGTTCGAGGACTGTCATGGGATCTTCTGTTTCACCATCATATAATGAAGCATGAAACTTAAGATTGTCCATAGCAGTAAGTTTCTTATAAACATTAGGACGTTCGAATCCAACACCGATTCGATTGAAAAAAGCTTTGTTTGGGTGTCCCTCGCGGGCTTCCTCATCAATGATGATCTCGCCTTTCTGAAGTTCCAGTAATCCTGCAAGAATTCCTTGAGTTGTCGATTTACCGGCACCACTTGGACCGAGAAATCCAAAGATCTCGCCTTTTTTAATGTCGAAACTGACGCCATCGACAGCGTGCTCGTCATTCTTCTCGTAGGAGTGAAAGAGATTTTTTACTTCGATCATGATTTGACCTCTTTTTGTTTATTGGAAAATAAATTTTCCTGCGTGTTAGTTTTTGATTATTAAAAAATACGCTTAAACCAACATACATGCAAGAAAAACCGTATTTCGTGACTCGTAACGCACAAGGTGTAAATCGTGTAAATCGTAAGGTTGTAAGTATCTTAATTATAGGGTTATCTTACGATAAATAAATAAACCCGAGCAAAAAGTAAGGAAACTGCGATAAAAGAATAGAAAAATAATTTTAGAAAAAATGAAAAACAATTCACTTATTTGTCATCTCGGCCTGAGTCCCGATGGGGCGATGTGCCGTGCCGGCCGTAGTCTTGACGTAGGCTGGGAGAAATCTATCCATGCCAAAATTTCGTCGGAGTTCAAAATAACGGTTAAAACGGTTTTGTGAATTTATCTGTGAAATCGGTGTAATCTGTGGTTACTCTTCCAGGAACTCTGGAACTCTCCGTGCTTCCGTTGCTTGCTCATAAGCATAAGCGATCTCGATCAGTACATCTTCACTCCAAGCACGTCCGAATATTGAGATACCAACGGGTAGGCCATCGACATAGCCCATGGGGACGGTGATATTGGGGTATCCTGATTGAGCGGCGGGGGAGGAAGACCCGAACTGAAAACTGTCTCCATTCGTATGATCGGTTTTCCAGGCGGGCGTGCCTGTGGGTGCAATAATAGCATCCAGATCATATTCATCCATGACTCGGTCCATGCCGTTGTCGCGACTGCCTTTTAACATTTTACGGAGAGCCTCTTTATATCCATCAGAGTCCAATCCGTCTTTTTCCTGAGCCATTTCGAGATATTTTTGATTGTAGAATTCCATTTCGATGGGATCATTCTTGTTGAACTCGATCAGTTCTTTCAAGCTCTTGATTGGGGCATCCGGACCCAGTGAAGCAAAGTATTTATTCAATCCGTCTTTGTACTCGTAGAGCATGATCTCAAAGGAGCAATTATCCGTACTGTCCGTAATAATTGGACCGACCTCTACGATCTCGGTACCCTGTGCTTCCATCTCGGTAATGGCGGAATCCATCATTGCATCCACCTTGTAATTGATGCCGCGGAATGTAGTCAGGTAACCGATCCGTTTGTCCATAAGCCCGCCTTCATTGAGAAAGAGCGTATAATCCTTTTGAACCACCCTGTCTGTCTGTTGGGTTTTTGCATCCTCGGGATCTTGAGCGGTGAGGACATTCAAACATAGCACAGCATCCCGCACCGTTCGTGCCATTGGACCGGCGGTATCTTGTGTCCACGAGATCGGTATAATACCCGAGCGGGAAATGAGTCCGACGGTGGGTTTTATACCTACAATGCCATTGGCATGCGAAGGGCATACAATAGAACCATTGGTCTCTGTACCGATGGCCAGCATAGTAAGATTTGCGGAAACAGCGACGGCGGATCCCGAGGAGGAGCCGCAAGGATTGCGATCTGTGATATAGGGATTCTTTGTCTGTCCACCAACAGCACTCCAACCACTTGAAGACAACTCACCACGAAAATTTGCCCATTCACTAAGATTGGCTTTGCCGATAATAATTGCGCCGACCTCACGGAGTTGTTTTGCGACAAAACTATCTTGCTGACGATAAGATCTTTTAAGGGCACGGGATCCGGCGGTCGTTGGCATTTTATCCTGTGTGTCGATATTATCCTTTAACACAATGGGAATACCATGTAAAACGGAGCGAATATGTCCTGCCTGCAATTCTTTATCCAATTCTTCGGCAAAGGCAAGAGCATCGCGATTAACACTAATAATAGCATTGAGTTCAGGTCCGTCATCATCGATGACTTCAATACGATAGAGATAGGCCTTGGTAACATCCTGAATCGTGAAGTCGCCCGCTTCATAACCTTTTTGAAGATCCGAAATAGTGTATTCAAGATAGGTAAATTTGTTATAACTTTTATTCATTGTAAATTGTTTATAAACGACGATGCCGATAAAGATAATAACCGCGATCAGGTAAATGATCCTATATGTTCTTTTCATAAAAAACTCCGTTTATATTTAAGAGTCAAGATACAAGAATCAAGAATCAAGGCCTAATGGTAATTTTAGGGGGCTAAAAACGTTATAATTAATTGAATGTTAG
>CAYNBL010000187.1:0-2904 GCA_964395205.1 uncultured bacterium
CAGATCTTCAAAGCGGTCCACACCGATCTTTTTAAGCATCTGTTTTATATCATCATTACCATGGGGTAGGTATGGCATCGCAAACCTCGCGTTACTCACATTGAACTATTATATTTTAGCCGACGAATTTTTCGTAAGCTTCAGCATTCATTAATGCATCAAGTTCAGAAGCATCTGCAACTTTGACTTTCATGATCCAGCCGGCTATATAACAGTCTGTGTTGACAAGTGTCGGCTCATCTTCGAGTGCTTCGTTTACTTCGATGATCTCACCGCTGACGGGTGAATTGAAATCTGAAACGGTTTTTACAGCTTCAATTGTTCCGGAAGCTTCATCTTTAGCGGCAGTGTTACCTGTCTCGGGCAATTCAACAAATACAATATCACCCAATTCACTTTGAGCATAGTCACTGATACCGATGATTGCTACATCGCCTTCAAGACGAACCCATTCATGAGATTCGGCATATTTAAGTTCCTTAGGAATATTCATTATTTTCCCTTCCAATACTTTAGTCTTTAATCTTACTTTTTAACTCGTTCCAAATATGACCCATCGCGTGTATCGATCTTTATCTTGTCACCTTCATTAATAAAGAGCGGTACGGGTATTTCCAGTCCCGTTTCAAGCTTTGCGGGTTTTTTTACATTGGTCTTTGCGGTATCGCCGCGTTCACCCGGTTCTGTATAAGTAACTTCTAAAACGACAGCTGTCGGTAATTCAATAGATATGGGTGCGTCCTGATACATTAATACTTTTATCTCATCATTCTCAAGCATGTAAAAACGGTCATCACCAATAATTTCTGCAGAAATTGGGATCTGGTCGAAAGTATTTGGATCCATCATATAGTAATTATCACTATCATTATATAGGTATTGAAGTGTCGTAGCTTCTACACGGGCTTCTTCAACTTTTTCTCCTGAACGAAAGGTGTTTTCGAGGACTTTCCCGTTTAGAAGATTTTTTATTTTTGTACGAACAACGGCACCGGCACGACCCATCTTGCTGTGCTGGTAAGAAACGATCTTAAATAGTTCGCCATTATAGACAATGATCATACCCGTTCTGAAATCAGCTGTTGAGGCCACACTATGCTCCTTTACTTTGTATTACTCAATCTAAAAACATCAGCTAATTTACATATTGGGAGTGTCTTTGGCAAGATGAAAGACGTAAGACGTAAAGACCTTCCGGCTGGCGTCCGAACGTAGAGAGGATCTGCCGGATGGTCGAGTCGAGAAGAAGCGATAAATGATGAATGAAGAATCGATATCCGAACAAGGAACAAGGAGTTTTGAATGACGAAGTAAATATTCACTTCGAAAATCGCATATCGTTAATTTTAATCAACGAAGGCCTACTACGCCAAAGTAGCTTGGCTACGAAGGCTGTACCTTGGTGAAGTTGATCCTTGTTCATTATTCAAGGAGTCCCGTAGGGACGATAGCTTTGTAGTTGATTGGTCAGTTTTGAATCATGAGCTCCGTAGGAGCGGAACAAATACAATTGACAATTACGTAAGACGTGAATCTATCAGTAGCCTTGGGTTTAAACCCAAGGCTACTGAATTTAAAGGATTGCCACGGAGGGAATGGTTTGAAACCATTCCGTACATTATGTGACCAAAATGTTTTAAGCGATCACTTGATCTTGTTATTCTATTTCAACTTGCCTGTCAAAAATTGCATCATATTGCCAATATGGCACACAAATTATGATGGGAAAAGATTATCTGCCAAAATTGCAGACAACTTGGCAGAAAAATACTTTTGGCACGGTTTTGGCATCTATAGAGGGTGAACATTGACATGAACATTCCCGATTGAGAGAAAAGACAATCACGGGAAAGAAAAAAAGTAAAAGAGACTCAGACGATGATCTGAGCGAAAGGAGACATAAAATGATGCTAGTAAAAAGAGACAATTTATCCCCGAGCGTAGACCGCTATTACAACAACCTCTTCGACAACTTCTTGGGTGGCTCACTTCTTGATAGTGAAGCTTGTAAGGAAGTTGACTGGAGTCCTCGCATGGAAGTAGAAGAAAGTGAAAATACATTCTTCCTGAACGTTGAGGTCCCCGGAATGAAGAAAAAAGATATTGATATCTCGATCAAAGAAAATGTGATCACTGTTTCAGGTGAGAAGAAAGCCAAAGAACAGAAGGAAGATTCATCATACTATCTGAATGAAGTTAGCTACGGAAAATTCTCACGCTCATTCAAACTTCCCGGTAACGTCGATATCGACAAGATCAAAGGTAGCTGGAATGAAGGTGTGCTTACCGTAGAAATTCCAAAGACCGAGGTCGCTAAACCTCGGAAGATCGAGATCAACTAAAGTTTCATAAAACCCTTCCTTACCCCGAAACCCCGCTTGCCCAAAGCGGGGTTTACTCTCAACCTTCGCGATCATGGAGAAAATGAAAATGAGCTACGATCGAAACGATATGTATTATCACGACTACCATTGGACTTCAAAGAAAAACGATGTTCAGGTTAAACAAGCCACAGTATTTCAACCCGATGATGGAAATGTTATCCTCTATATGATCAATTCCCTCACACAAAATCTTCTGGATAGCAAGATATTAGAGATCATCATTCATGAATTTGTCCCGCAGACAGTTAACACTGTAAAACAAGCTTATGAATGGGTCAAAAGGCAAGGTGACCATTATTACAAATTAGTCTTGAGATCTATCGTTAAAAGCGATTAAGAAAATACCCTTTATAATACATCTAAAAGCACAAATTTTGACAGATTGTCAAAATTTGTGCTTTTTGCATCCAATTTTCTTGAATTTTGTTTAAAATATATCTAAACTCATGCTGTTATTTACTATTCACATATTATAAAAATGTCAGGAGATAAAACATGATCAATGCGCTCTATAAGATCC
>CAYNBL010000188.1:0-2844 GCA_964395205.1 uncultured bacterium
CTCTTTTGGAAGACCGGGGTGCTAAAAAAGAAAGGTTTGCTATGCCACCCATATTCAGAGCAATAATACAACAATCTTCTTTCCTTAATAAAAACTCGTCAAGGACCGGAATCAGTGGAGCGCCTTGACCGCCCAGAACCACATCAGCCGTTCTAAAATCGTAGATCTCGGGTCTTTTACACTTTTCAATGATACATTGCGCTTCACCGATCTGTACAGTATAATCTGGTGCCTGATGCAAAAGTGTTTGTCCATGATTAGCCACAACATCATAGCTGACATCCAGATCAGCGATAACTTCACCGTACCATTTCCCTAATTTCATATCAAGTTCGGCTATTTCGGATGCAGTTAACTCCAAAGGACGCTTAAATGCTTGCGAAAACTCCTCGGGATAAGCAATAAAATCCGAGTATATCACTTCATATTCGGGATATTTGCCTTTTCCTGTAAATTTCACACATGCAATATCAAGTCCGTCAGCAGATGTCCCGGTCATTAACCCCAGGACTCTTATTTCATTTCTCTCATACAATTCGTTCAATCTTTTAATCATATTATCCTCTTTTCAAGTGGCAAAATACAATAAAATCCTTTTTAATAAAATAATTCATTTGTAAAATGGTTGATAATTTCAATTAGAGGTGTTTATGTCTTACATTGAGAACATACAGGCCGATCTTAAAGCGGCTATGCTGAACAAGGAAAGTGATAAAGTTAGAACTTTACGCATGTTGATTTCGAAATTACGTGAAAAGAAAATCGCGTTGATGAAAGATCTTGAAGAAAGCGATGAATTGGCTATTCTAAAGAAAGCTGCCAAAGAACGTCAGGACTCAATTTCTACTTATTTGAATGCAAATCGTGAAGATCTTGCCGATATTGAAAAAGGGGAACTAAAACTGATCCAAACCTATTTACCACCTGAAATGGATGATGCGGCGGTAGAGATCATTGTAAAAAAGGTCATTGCCGATACAGGTGCATCTTCCATGGGGGAAATGGGGCGTGTTATGGGAGCTTCAATGAAAGAAGTTGCCGGTCAGGCAGATGGCAAACGCGTTCAAGCTATTGTTAAAAAATTGTTAGGAGCTTAATATGTACTGGGTAGATATTGTTACGATCCTAGTTGCTGTTATTTTGATCTATAAATCATATCAACAGGGATTGCTCAACTCCGCATTTCGCCTAGCAGGGCTTGTTCTGGGTATTATTGTTGCCGCAAACTTAGGCGCATGGGCCAGTGACCTGCTTATCATGCAATTCGGCTGGACGCAACAAGTTGCGGATATTGTCGGATATATTGCAATATTTATTATTGTCATTCTGATCGCACAGATCGTCGGTTATTTTCTTCGCACCATTATTCATGCCATCAAACTGGGTTGGCTTGATAAAATCGGAGGACTTTTTCTGGGTGCTTTAAAGGCAGCGATTATCATGAGTTTGATCTTTTGGGTTTTGATGGCAATTCCATCTGATTCTCTCGGAGAAGATATTAAAGATAAATCTTTTTCATACAAATTACTGGGAGGCTTTGCACCGGCTCTTTATGAAAAGTTGGTTCAGCCTAATTTAAAAGAAGGCGGTATGCGAGAGCGCTTGGATTCATTTCTATCACCTAATGTTGATTCATTGAACATTATTGGTGATTTTGAGAACCAACTGGAAGGCGTTGATGGTACAGATCGCGAATTTATCAATGAAATGAAAGCAAGATTTAGCGAAATATCTCTATCTAAGCAAATGGAAGTAATGAAAAAACTATCTGAAGAAAAACCTGACATCCAAGAGATCATTAATATTCTTTATACTGAGAGCCCATGAAAAATAAGACGCTGCAACTTACACTCGCTATTGTTATCTCCGCCATCGGACTTTTCTTTGCTTTCCGCGGTATTGAATGGAAAGACTTTATTCATGAATTAGGGTCAATAAATCTTGCTTGGTACATTGGCGGAATGTTGGGCATGGTGATCATACTTTTCATCCGAGCCATGCGCTGGAGAATCTTTTTATTGCCTCTGGGTTCTTTTTCTACCATAAAACTCTATAAGGGAACCATTGCAGGCTTTTTTACAAACTATATCCTGCCTTTTCGCATCGGTGAAGTGGTCAGAGCTTATATAACGGGACAATATATTGAGAAAAAAGGAACCGTACTTTTACCCTCGATCGTGATCGAGCGTATGATAGACGGAGTATCGTTCTTTCTTTTCGTTGTTGTCTTTTCTCTTTTTATTGATCTGCCCCTTTCTGATAAGCAAATATTGATCGTACGCATTTTACTCATTGCAATCTTGGTGCTATTTATTATCGTCATTTACTTGTATTACCGATTACGCCACAAGATCACACTATTTCTTGAAAAGAAAGAAGGCAAAGTAGCGAATTTCTTTAAAGATCTGCATGATGGGATGCAGGCATTATACAAGGTAAAACACCCAATTAAGATTATTGTTTACAGTTTTTCGATATGGTTTGTAACCGGGCTTACTTATTGGGCCGGTATAAAGGCATGTCATATAGAATTGGGCTTTGTTGAAGCTTATATTCTAATGGCAACTGCAATGATCGCGATTGCCATTCCGGCTGCACCGGGCTTTTTTGGTACTTTTCATGCTGCTGTCGTTGCGACATTAATTGCATTGAATATTGATAAAAGTACAGCTGCATCTTATGCGTTTTTACAACATTTGATCGGACTGATCCCTATCTGCCTTTTTGGATTCATACATTTTCTTGAAGCGAATGTATCAATAAAAGATATCAGAAAAATGCAAAACAAAGATAGTTGATAGTTGATAGTTGATAGTTGATAGTTGATAGTTGATAGTTGATAGT
>CAYNBL010000189.1:0-2761 GCA_964395205.1 uncultured bacterium
ATGTATGAATACATAGCAAAAGAAAAGTGGGATGAATTCCCATCTCGCGAAGACATTCTTTCCGGTGTTCACCTTATGGAAAAATTAAGTTATTAAATACTAAGGATACTATATGAAATTTTGTGATCTTCATCGTCAATATGTTGAATATAAGAGTGAGATTGACGTGGCTATTGCCGGAGTAATTGAAAAGACCGCATTTATTAACGGTCCAGATGTAGTGGCTCTTGAACATGAGCTTGCTGATTTTTCAGAAGCAAGTAATGCAATTGCTTGCAGTTCCGGTTCAGATGCGATCTCCTTAGCACTGATGGCTCTGGATGTGCAACCCGGAGATGAAGTATTATGTCCTGCATTTACTTTTATTGCCACAGGAACCATGATCTCGATCGTTGGAGCAATCCCCGTCTTTGTGGATGTTGATCCTGTGACCTTTAATCTAGATCCTAAAAAAATAGAAGAAAAGATCACGCCCAGGACAAAAGGGATCATTGCCGTTTCACTTTATGGACAGTGTGCTGATTTCGATCGAATTAATGACATTGCGCAAAGACACGGTCTCTGGGTATTGGAAGATGGCGCTCAATCTTTCGGCGCCAAATACAAAGGAAAAAGATCCTGTAACTTGACAAAAATTGCAACGGCCAGTTTTTTTCCTGCTAAACCTTTGGGGTGTTATGGTGATGGAGGTGCAATATTTACCGCTGATGACAATATTGCAGAAAAGATCCGAATGATCCGTAACCATGGACAAGAAAAACGTTATTATCATAAAATGATCGGTGTTAATGGTCGTATGGATACCCTGCAAGCTGCGATCATCAGAGTTAAACTAAAGCATTTTTCTGAAGAAATTATTGAAAGAAATCGCGTAGCGGATGCTTATACAATGGCCCTCAAAGATTCGGTTGATACACCTGTTGTCCTTCCCGATAATTTAAGCGTTTGGGCGCAATACACCATTCGAGTACAAGATCGTGATAAATTAAGGGTCATACTGGCCAAAGACGATATTCCCACCGCTGTTCATTATCCTATGCCACTTCCAAAACAGGAAGCTTTTAAGTTCTTGAATCAAGGAACCGATTTTCCCGTTTCAAATAGTTTATCTGATACTGTAGTTTCTCTGCCTATGCACGCCTTTCTTGGTAATGAAGAGATCAATTTCGTAGCACAAAAAATTAAGGATGCTCTCAATGGCTAATTATTATGTTCATGATACCGCCAGAGTTGATGAAGGTGCCAGTATTGGCAATGGAACCAAGGTTTGGCATTTTTCACACATTATGCCCGGAGCAATTGTCGGAGAAAAGTGTTCTATAGGTCAAAATGTAAATATTGGTTCAAAAGCAGTTGTGGGTAATGGCGTAAAAGTTCAAAATAATGTTTCTATCTACGATTCGGTTATTATTGAAGATGATGTTTTTTGCGGTCCAAGCTGTGTTTTTACCAATGTTGCCAATCCAAGGGCATTTGTGGAACGAAAAGCCGAATATAAAGAGACCCGAATTAAAAAAGGTGCATCAATTGGGGCAAACGCAACTATTGTTTGCGGTGTTACACTAGGTGAATATTGTTTTATAGGTGCGGGTGCTGTTGTTACGCAGAATGTCCCTGCATACGCCCTAATGATTGGTGTACCGGCCAAACAAAAAGGCTGGGTCAGCAGGGAAGGGGAGATCTTGGGAGAAGACTTGGTTTGCCCAAGAACAGGAGAAAAGTACATTGTTGAAGAAGGGCGTTTAAAGCCAAAATAAATTGTATTAATACTTTTCATTAGTACTATAGAAAATATAGCTTTCAAGTAACTTAGCTTAAATTGTGTCGCTCCTACGGAGCTTATTCTGTTTGTGTTCTTTTAACTACAAAGATATCGCTCCTATGGAGCTAAATCATTATATAACAAGCACATTAAATCAATATAGTTCTGTGAGATATATAATTGAAGTCCCGGAGGGACAATATCTTTGTAGCACATCTGCAAGAATATTTGAATTCAGTCCGTCGGCTGACGGACGACATCTTTGTAGTAATTTAATCTAGCACAAAACCAAGCTCCGCATGAGTAAGATTTATATAATAACTCAGCTTAAATTGTGTCGCTCCTATGGAGCTTATTTTGTTTGTGCTCTTTTAACTACAAAGATATCGCTCCTATGGAGCTAAAATATTATATAACAACCATATTAAAATCAATAAAATTCCGAGTGATATGTAATTGAAGTCGTAGAGGGACAATATCTCTGTAATAGCTTAGCTTGAATTGTGTCGCTCCTACGGAGCTTATTTTGTTTGTGTTCTTTTAACTACAAAGATATCGCTTCTACGGAGCTAAATTATTATATAACAAACACATTAAAATCAATATAATTCTGAGAGATATATAATTGAAGTCCCGGAGGGACAATATCTTTGTAGCACATCTGCAAGAATATTTGAATTCAGTCCGTCGGCTGACGGACGACATCTTTGTAGTAATTTAATCTAGCACAAAACCAAGCTCCGCATGAGTAAGATTTATATAATAACTCAGCTTAAATTGTGTCGCTCCTACGGAGCTAATGTTGTTTATGTTTTTTTAACTACAAAGATATCGCTCCTATGGAGCTAAATTATTATATAACAAGCACATTAAAATCAATAAAATTCTGAGAGATATATAATTGAAGTCGTAGAGGGACAATATCTTTGTAGTAATTTAATCTGGCACAAAACCAAGCTCCGCATGAGTAAGATTTATATAATAACTCAGCTTAAATTG
>CAYNBL010000190.1:0-2761 GCA_964395205.1 uncultured bacterium
TGAGCATCCAAGAACAGTCCCATTTGAATGATGGGGGTTTTTCGGTGCTCTTTGGAGGGTCCCCGTTTTCTCAGGTCATCTTCCCGGTCAATTTCGAAGTAATAGTTGGTCACATCATAATAGAACACGGATTTGTCACGTCCGTAGAGATGCTCGATGCGCGCGTCTACTGCCTTGCTCAGCTGATCGGCATGAGCGGCAAAGAAGTCAAGGGAACGATAGACATGAGCAAGGGAGAAATCCATTTTGTCAAAGAACTGAAAACGCTGTTCCCAGTTTAGTTTCTTGGATCCTGGATTAATAAGGCGGGAATAGACCAGCATTTTAAAAATAGCATTGTGATTGAAAGAGGCATCGGTGTACCTGCGGCGATTATTGATGAAATAGTCGATTTCCAAAGCATGGTAGAACTTGCTGAAAGCGGCATAGCCAAAGTTCTTGATCAGCGAGGGATCGTCAAAGGAGAGTTTTTCATTGAGCGGTATAGGAAGCTTGGCGACAATGTTCTGCTTGTCGTAGTGCTCCTGAGCTGTGTGAAGCTCTGCATTGATGAAAGCCCAGGGATCTGTATGGTCCTGTTCGAGCACATCAAGGTAGCCGAGACCTTTGATGACGCGAGATTTTGATTTTCCTTGAGCATCCCGGTAGGACTGAGAGATAGCGATATTGATACGGCCCTGTGTATTCTTGGTTTTCTTAATGTTCATGACAACCTCCATGTACAATTGTATCACAATACGTTACACAAGTCCACTGCTATATGTTACCAATATTAAAAAAAAGAACACCCTTTTCTTGCTTTTAGCCAGATAAAATGAAGATTTTGTTCGCGTGGGAAAAATGGTCGGTGTAAAAGACCGGAGGATATATGTACAATATTTTACATATATATTTTGAGTTTCTGTTGATATATTACTTAAAATAAGGTTAGTATGTTATAACAATATGATATTAATTATTAGATTAAGGAGTAGTGTATGAGAAATGAAAAAAGGAATAGGACAATGGATACACACATTAGCATGGCACAACCGATTGTTGAAGAAATTGATAATGCCATTATTGGTGAGGGAACATTAATTGAACCTGATGCAGTGGTTGGATATAGGTATCACAAAGATTGTGGTCTGACAAAAGTTGGAAAACACTGCATATTGCGTAAGGGCACTATTATATATGGTGACGTTGAATTGGGTGATTTTTTCCAATTAGGCCACTATGCAGTTATACGAGCAAAGGTACGTGCAGGTAATTACTGTGTGTTACTCAATCATTCAGCAATAGAAGGTCTCGTTAGAATGGGAGATGGTGTACGAATAATGTCCCATGTATATGTGCCATCAAGAACATGGTTCGGTGATAATGTATTTGTTGGTCCGGGAGTAGTTTTTATGAATGATCAATTTCCAGGGCGCAGAAACGATTTTCTAGCGGTTCGCGGTGCTACTATCGAAGATAACGTGAGTATTGGTGGATGTGCTTCAATTATGCCAGGCATAACTATTGGTGAATGTAGTTTTATTGCGGCTGGTGCACTCGTTAACAAAGATATTCCTCCTAGAAGCTTAGTCATGGGTATACCTGGCCGAATTTCTCCTCTCCCAGATCATTTGAAAGGTAAAAATGTAACAAGCTTTACAAAACAGAAAACTGATTTATGGCATCCGAATCTTTCAGATATTTCAAAACTTGAATGGCCGGAAGATTGGCCGGAAAAAAGAATTAAATAGAGTAATCGAACCATAAGTTTATTATTTTTCGGGAATTTCATCCAAATACACAATACGGTTATTCTCAGAAAGCGAAATTTGTGCGGCAATTATTACCTTTATCATTTCAACGGTTTCTGTCCAATGAAAAGGAGGAGTGCCGGTTTTAAGCATATTCACAAACTAAAGAAGCATCGTCTTTGCTCGTGAATAGGATTCAATCTTTGTAATCACTTCACTCGCCTGATCACCGTAGAATGACCAGTGAAATCCCTGTTTTATATTCCTGAAGGTTTGCAGGACTGCGTGACGACCATCATGAAAACGTACATGTACAATCTCTTGTTCCTTTTCGCCGACATTCTGCACAGATGAAATGCCTGTTCCCATAACTGCACAGACACCTTCAATAAGATGGATGCCATATGTTCGCCAATATTTCGGGGTTATTGCATGGGCGGTCTGGACTGAGCCAATCTTGTCTTTTACGGAGAAAATGTTATTTGCATAACGCATGCTTGAGCATGATAGCATAGGCGTGTTCTGTTTGTAATAGCGGATAAATTGAATGAGATCATGAGTATTATCAGTAAGCGGCTTGTCGATAAAGATTGGGATCTGTACATCTAAAAAGGGTTTGGCCATTTTAAGGTGATTTTCGCCATCATCACGGGCAAGGATAACAGCATCAACGTTGCCGATCAAATCTGATATGTTATCAACAATATGTTCTATGTGTGATGATTCAGCGACGCTGCGGGATATTTCCTTGTCTTGAGTCCAGATATGAGTAATTTGGGCATCGTTAATGCCAATAGTGGATGGATCTTGTTTATCAAGATATTTTGGAATATTCGGAAAAGGGCATTGTGACATTTTTTCTTTGTTATACCCATTAAAAATGGCACTCCAGGAATAAGGATGACCATTCCACGGGCTTAATCCAATGATTCCCAATTTATACATAATATTGCCTCTGCTGTAATAGTTTATATTGCGGTATTGCGGTACCGGGAACATTTTCCACAAAAGAGCACATTTTCTGGGGGAGT
>CAYNBL010000191.1:0-2754 GCA_964395205.1 uncultured bacterium
TATCTTTTAGAGTTTTATCCATAGTCCCGCCGAAAAAAGGCCGAAGCGTAAATGATACGCTTTGGCCTTCCTCAAAATTTCAGATTGAGGGATTATGGATAAAACGCAGATGGTCTAAGCCGCGGGTTATTAGATGGCTCATATCTATGGGGTTTGTATATCGAAGCGTTGGCATTTGAGGAGGGTTGGTTTGCCCATTTTTTGTAATTTGAAAAGTAGCCTTTCAAACATCTATCCTTTAGAAATAAATTTGCCTTCAAAATGAGAATGTTTCTGCCGCTATTAGACATAATTTGCCATTTTAGGACGAACCTCTCCTATCCCTTTAAATAGAGCTAAAAAGAGTTTGGGCCTATACAGCGGACCAGATCTCAATCATAGGAGAGAGTTCTCCCTGATCGAGATAGTGCAGTGGGGTGGAAATCAGGCCGCTTTCCGTAAATTGGGTGGCCGGATGATTTCAGCGATAGACGGATGCGTGTTCTTCGGTATTTCAAATACAACACGCATCTTGCCTTTTTTACAGCAAGGACATAGCGTAATATCAATGCCGGTTAACTTGAACATCATTTCTTCAATCGATTGTTTGATAATCTTGTCACCCTCTGCTGATCGACCTAAAAACTTTCGGATTTTTTCGATATTGTCTGTTTTATGGCGATTTGACAGAAATCCAAAATGACGGATTCTCACAAATCCTTTTGAAAGGGTATGCAGCAAAAACCGCCTGATAAATTCAACCGCTGTTATAGTGCAGGACATAATCCTCTTAGTATCGCGGTTTTTGTACTTAAAAGTAACCATCCCATCTCTTACCGAGACGATTCGGTGATTTGATATGGCCACCCGGTGGGTATAACGGCCAAGATACTCAAGCACGTATTCAGGGCGTTTAATTGGCTTTTGGATATAGACCACCCACTTTTTGGAATAAAGAGATTCTTTAAGCTGCTTAAATCGTTCTGGCTTTTCAAAGGGAGAACTGATACCTGGGAATTTCAACTTGCCGTCCTGGTAGGCTTTGGTCATATAATCAAGAAATTTTCCCCGGAAAGCTTGAGAAAGTGCTTCCACATTAAACAGATACGCATGCTTGGTCGGCTGCCAGGAGCCATCCGTTTTCAATACTCCGCCGGGGATCAGGCAGTGAAGATGAAAATGTGCATTGAGATGTTGATCCCAGGTGTGTAAAATGGCAATAAAGCCGAGTTTGCCACCCAGTTTGTTTTTCGGGTTTTTACCAAAGGCCAGCAACGTCTGGGACACTGCTTTGAACAAAATGTTCAACATGATTTTCTTATTGAATAAAATTATGGGATTGAGATCATGGGGTAGTGTAAAAACGTTATGGTAGTATGAAACTGGCAGTAGCTCGGCCTTTCTCGCATCAAGCCATCTCTCCCGTGGCATATTCTGACACTTTGGGCAGTGGCGATTCCTGCAGGAATTATACGAAATCCGCTCGGTGCCGCAATGATCACACCTTTCAATATGACCGCCAAGCTCGGCCGTTCTGCAACTTAAAAGGTTGTGGACAATTTTGTAATGGTCGGGGAAAAGGGGGAAGGTCTCTTGATACGGTCCAATATATTCCCGTAAAATATCGGCCACCTCGAAAGAAGACTTTCCAACCCACACGATGTTCCTGCTTTTTACTTTAACTGTTTGGTTCATCGCACACCTCCTTACCCTTATCGGTTGTAATGGTGGTGTCAAACAGATCGAGAGGACTTTTGATTTTTGACAGTGTCTTTCGGCTGACATGAAGGTAGATCATGGTCGTGGATAAAGATTTGTGGCCCAGCAATATCTGGATTTTTCGAATATCATAGCCAGCCTCAAGGAGATGAGTAGCAAAGCTATGACGTAATGTATGAAGCCCCGGACCTTTCTTAATGCCGGCTTTCTTCCTGGCATTTTCGTAGATACTTCGCATAGTTTCATAGCACAACAAGCCCTTGTCCTTATAGGATGAGGGGAAGAGATAAGTTTTTGGTTGAAAGGTCTTGTAGTAATGTCGGAGCTCCTTTAGAAGTTTTTCAGAGAGCAGAGTATAACGATCTTTACCGCCTTTTCCGTCTTCGACCTTTATCAGCATCCGTTTGCTGTCGATATGCTTGGGCTTCAGAACAATGACTTCACTTGCTCGAAGTCCAGCTGAGTAGGTTGTCATTAAAATAAGCCGGTGTTTCACATTTTCAGGTGTATCAATGATTTGCCATACTTCTTCTTGAGCCAAAACAGTGGGAAGTTTTCTGGTCTTTCTCTGCGCGTAATTGGGTGAGTTTTCTGCATTGGAAAGAACATGGTTGTAAAGAAATCTCAAACCGCTGACGACAGTCCCCACACTGTTGGATGCATGTTTTTTGTCGTTTTTCAGGTACAGCAGATAAGCCTCCACCATACTTTTGGAAATTTTATCCGGTGATTTCTTGTAATGCTTGGCCAGTCCGGATACCGATTCTAAATAAGACCGCTGTGTGTTTTTTGAAAGATTCCTCAGTTCCATCGATTTGATCATGTTACTTCGTAATTCTGTCATCATACACCTCCGTTAAAATAGGTTAATAAAATGGAGGTATTTTATACGATTAGAATCTAAGAGGAAGGAGCTCAAAAAAGTTTGGAATATTCAGTAGTTAAAAAATGGGAGGAATTAAGCTGCCGCGGAGCGGTTTAGTCCATCGTACGAATATCACAACTATTTTCAAGAAGGTGAGTGGCAAAACTGTGTCGCAGCGTATGAAGTGATAC
>CAYNBL010000192.1:0-2723 GCA_964395205.1 uncultured bacterium
CTTCTCCCACTCCCCCACCTAAATAAATTTTCATACGTAAAATAAAAGGGCTCAATATTTTGAGCCCCTACTTTATTACGAGTTACGCGTCACGCATCACGCGTTACAATTAGATTATTAGCATTGCATCGCCATATGAGTAGAAATTATATTTCTCTTTTACGGCTTCTGCGTAAGCATCCAAAATAAGATCATGTCCAGCTAAGGCTGATACCATCATAATCAAGGTGGATTTAGGCTGATGGAAGTTAGTGATCATTGCATCGACAACCTGAAAATCGTAAGGTGGATAAATGAATTTATCTGTCCATGTACTTTTAGGATTTACATCGGTACCGGAGATCAAAGAGGATTCAAGTGCACGAACTGTTGATGTACCAACCGCAACAATACGACCGCCACTGGCTTTTGTTGTATTGACCATAGCGGCTGTCTTTTTAGATATTTTAAAATATTCGGAATCCATTTGATGGCGACGAAGATCTTCAACCTGAACCGAGCGAAAAGTACCGAGTCCGATATGCAGCGTGATATTGGTAACTTTGGTGCCTTTTTTCTCAATCTGTTCCAACATGGGATCAGTAAAGTGCAAACCGGCTGTCGGTGCCGCAACAGCGCCCAATTCTTTGGCAAAAACGGTTTGATAACGAACTTTATCCAAGTCTTCGCTTTCGCGCTTGATATAAGGCGGCAATGGTGATTTTCCAGTTGCCATGACATATTTCATGAACGTTGCTCTTGAACAATTGTGACGAATCACACGACCACCGGAAATGGTATTATCAATCACATCGGCATAGATCTTATCCGTAAAGCGGAGTTTATTTCCGATACGGACTTTACGTGCCGGTTTAACCAATACTTCCCATATCTGATCTTCAAGAGAACGGAGTAAAAATACTTCAACCTCGGAATCGGTTTTATCTTTTGATGCGAACAAGCGTGCAGGAAATACTTTTGTATTGTTATAGACCAAACAATCTGTCGGCGTCAGATATTTTTTAATTTCTGAAAATTTATGATGTGTATAGGTTCCGTTTTGACGGTCCACAACCATCAAACGGTCTTCACCGCGTTTATCACTTGGATATTGAGCTATACGTTCAGCTGGCAGATCAAAATCAAAATCTGATAGTCTGAATGCCTTCGGCTGAGTATTAAAGATCTCAAACTTCGTCATAGAACAAACTCCCCTGAGAATTGGGTTTACGTCTTTTAAGATTCAAATGCTTATAGGTCCTGTCAAGTGCAACACGTCCCCGTGCAGTACGTTGCAAAAACCCCTCTTGTATTAAAAATGGTTCATATACTTCTTCAATAGTATCCGCTTCTTCTCCGATGGCAACTGCGAGGTTCTGCAAGCCTACAGGTCCACCTTCAAAATGGTTCACTAAAGTCAGAAGTATGCGCCTATCCATACTGTCCAAACCGATCTCGTCAATCTCCAGCATCTGCAGAGCCAGATCGGCAATTTCTTTTGTAATAACACCATCGCCTCTTACTTCGGCATAATCCCGACAGCGTTTTAAAATACGGTTCGCTATCCTGGGAGTACCCCGCGAGCGTTTGCCCAATTCAACGGCACCATCTTTGGTAATTTCAACATTAAGAAGTTTGGCTGAACGCATAACGATCTGTAACAGTTCTTTATGCGAGTAGTAATCCATCCGCATAATGATGCCGAAACGGTCACGAATCGGTGATGTCAATAAGCCGGCTCTCGTGGTCGCACCCACTAAAGTGAAAGCTTCAAGATTCAGTTGTATGCTTCGGGCACTGGGCCCTTTATCGATCATAATATCAATATGAAAATCTTCCATTGCAGAATACAGGTATTCTTCAACCACCCTGTTCATTCGATGTACTTCGTCAACAAACAGTACATCTCCTTTTTCAAGATTGGTCAAAACCCCCGCAAGGTCACCTGCTCTTTCAAGAACAGGACCGGAAGTCGTTTTTAGCCCGGCATTCAATTCATTGGCAATAATATTTGCCAGCGTTGTCTTGCCCAATCCCGGAGGACCGAACAAGAGAACATGATCAAGCGGTTCATTTCTTTTACGCGCCGCTTCTATGTATATCTTCAATTTCTCAAGCAGTTTCTTCTGGCCGATAAACTCATTAAACGAACGTGGACGGAGCGTGAATTCAAGCTCTTCTTCCAAGGACCCCAGTTCCGGATTAATAATTTCAGATCTCATATTATAAATATCATGTTCAGCATATAATTTACAATTAATTTCATAGTTTCGCTATCTCTTTTTAAGTGAAGAAAGAATAGAAATCTTCATTACTGTCGCACATAAGTTTTACCATCAACAACAGAGAAATTATCTCCAGAAATCGAGTAATAAAAACCTATATCTGAGGTACCACGACGTTCAAAAACATATTTTTTTTCATCATAGTAATAAGTTCCGGTTATGACGATACTTTCATAGGTCTCTCCGCTATAATTAACCAAGCGATATGTCAGATCTTCATTAAAAGTGATCTTTTCCCAGTTGCCGGTCTGATAGTCCATATATTTCCAGGTTCCTATGAGAACATTTTCGATATCCTCAGAACCGGTACAGGAAGATAGGAGAAGGAGTATTGAGATAATTGACAGAATAATTTTTGTATGTTTTTTCATCATGCCCTAATATACGTTTTTTTATTGTGATTTCCACTGCGTTTATCGTTTGTAATAGACACCTTGTTCCACTTGTGCAACACTGTAC
>CAYNBL010000193.1:0-1075 GCA_964395205.1 uncultured bacterium
TTGCCTTGTAATCCACAACCTGAGGTTCTGGAGGCCTATTTAAAGGAACTTGACGGCATTGTGTTTACAGGTGGAGATGATTATCCTGCAGAAATATATGGAGAGATTTCCGATGAACATTCCGATCCCATTCATCCACGAAGGGTGGAAACAGATATACTGTTGTTAAAAAAGGTGTTGAAGGAGACGAATATTCCCGTATTGGGGATTTGTGGCGGTCATCAGTTACTGGTCATTGCACAGGGCGGAAAGCTGATTCAGAATCTCCCGAACGTCAAGTATCATGCCATTACAGGCGATACTTCTCATTCTATCATAATAAAAGGTGGAAAATGGTTAAAAAGCATTTTCAATGAGGGGTCTATTATTGTAAATTCCAACCATCATCAGGCAGTTAATGAAGATCACTTCCCCTCAGACTTTGAGATCACTGCACGTGCGGAGGATGATGTTGTTGAAGCAATTGAATTCAAGGGTGATCGATTTGTCCTTGGCGTTCAATGGCATCCTGAACGCATACAAAATAAAGAACATACAAAAAAGATATTTGATTATTTTATTGAGAAGACGAGAGAAAGGAAAATGACTGAATGAAAAGACTCATTAGTCTTGGGTTCGCCTTTTTAAGTGCCTTGCTATTCCTCTCCTGCGGGAGTGGTTCTCAGGCAGTTAACAAGACTATCCCACCGACCTATAATGAACAAGGCAGGAAAATTCAACAAATCTATTCGGCAACACAGGTTTTACTGGAAAATTGTAAATCAGGTAAACTTGAGGGTGTTGAAATGGTTCGGCATGCACGTTTAGATACTTTAATGTACGATCGTGATGCTGAAACACTTGATGTATACTTTAATCGATATTTTGCATATCGCCCCCTAAGAGAAGAAAGCGTCAAGGCAATTTACGATAATTTTAAGCTTGAACTGGGAAACTCTTTTAGCAAATACGATATTACTTTGTATTCAACAGGATTGCCCATTCATGATTTGATCCCCAATTATTTTATTGAAAATCCTGAAGATCGTGACACAAGTAAACTTCCCATAGATCCTAAAAGCATAGAGCCCATTGT
>CAYNBL010000193.1:1175-2708 GCA_964395205.1 uncultured bacterium
GATGTGAATACAAATGAAGTGATCGTTGATAACGATAATGAAGCAAGCGGATATTCAGAGAATGGAAATTGGGGAAATGGCGGCACAGGTTTTGCCGTTGGTAAAAAACCCTATGTTTCAGGTGATAATCCCTTCCGCTTCGGTACTTACCGCCAGATCTTGGCAAATGATCAATATGCATCTGCCGAATACAGGGCCGATATCCCCGAAACAGGCGAATATTCTGTCTATATCTCTTATCATCACAGTGAAAACAATGTTGATGATGCAAAATACATCGTATACCATGCCGGCGGTAGGACAGAATTTCTCGTAAACCAACAAATAGGTGGCGAGACTTGGATCTATCTGGGCAAATTTAAATTTTTCAAAGATGGCAATTCAAGGGTTGTAGTCAAAACTAATCGCTTAAGCCAGACAAAATACATCACGACTGATGCCATTCGCTTTGGTGGTGGTATGGGTGATATTATGCGGAATGGATTGATCAGCGAGCGTCCGCGTTGGGTTGAAGCTGCCCGTTATTATCTGCAATATGCAGGTATGCCTGAAATGGTCTACAATATCCATCAGGATACTGTGGACTACAATGATGATTATAAAAGTCGCGGTGAATGGGTAAATTACCTCAAAGGCGCGCCATTCGGACCGACAGCTAACCGAGATACAGCCGGACTGGGTATTCCCATTGACCTTTCTTTTGCTTTTCATACCGATGCGGGTACAACACGAAATGATACGGTGATCGGCACCTTGTTAATTTACAGCAGTAAAGGTGGAGAGACTAATTTTGATGCGCCCGGAGATTCGGCTGAACTGACTTTTCCGGATGGACAGTCACGTTACGTTAACAGAGATCTGGCGGATATTATCCAAACACAGATCGTTGAAGATATTTATGCAAAATACGATCCCGCATGGAATAGAAGAGGCATGTGGGACAGATCATACAGTGAAGCCTGGCGCCCCAATGTACCGGCTGCTTTGCTGGAACTGCTCTCACATCATAATTTCCTTGATATGAAATTCGGTAATGACCCTCAATTCCGCTTTGATGCAAGTCGAGCGATCTATAAAGGGATGCTAAGATTTCTATCAACTCAATATGGTTTTGATTATGTTGTTCAACCCTTACCGCCTTCACATGTGATGGCGGAGGTTCTGCACGACAAGGTTATTCGTATAAAATGGCAAGCGGTTTTAGATCCATTGGAAGAAACGGCTGCTCCCGATATGTATATGGTCTATACCCGTAAGGACAGTGGCGGTTGGGGTGACGGTATTTTATTGGATTCAAAACAATGCATGATCCCGAGTGTTGATCCGGGTGTTATTTATAGTTTTAAGGTCACTGCCCTGAACGCAGGCGGAGAAAGTTTTCCCTCGGAAGTCGTATCTGTATGTAATATTCCCGACGCGAAGAAGGTGCTGGTCGTCAATGCTTTTGACCGAGTTTCGGGTCCAGCGACCCTTGAAACGGACAAATATCTCGGTTTCGTTGATGCCTGGGGTAAAAGCGTTCCCGATTCCTAC
>CAYNBL010000194.1:0-2610 GCA_964395205.1 uncultured bacterium
ATTCCATTATTTAAAACGGTTTTATGATAGGGTAATTGCATTAATTCCGTTTAGTATTATCTTCGACGATCCCGTGAATTGTTATTGGGTCTTCTATCGGGACGAGGTTTACGTTCCGGTTCCACATAACCTTCAGGTGGTGCTGTTGTCCGTTTGATACTCAAGTTCACACGACCTTGACTATCAACTTCAAACAACTTAACCTTAACTGCGTCATTCATATTAACAATATCTGTAACAGCATTGGTGCGTTCCCAAGACATTTCAGAAATATGAACCAAGCCTTCTTTTCCAGGCATAAATTCAACAAAAGCACCAAAGTCCATTATACGAGTGACCTTTGCATCGTAAATTTTACCAACTTCTGGTTCAGCAACGAGTGCTTTAACCCAGTCTTCAGCTAATTTAGCTTTTGCAGCGTCCATGGTAAAGATCTTAACGACTCCGTCTTGATCAATATCCATTTCAACGCCGGTTTTAGCAATAATTTCTTTAATGACCTTACCGCCCGGTCCTATTACAGCACCGATCTTTTCAGTATCGATCTTCATAGAGGACATGCGCGGTGCCCATTTGCTGAGCTCGGCTCTTGGTTTATCTAAACCTTTCTTCATTTCATTCAAGATATGAAGGCGGCCTTCTTTAGCTTGTTTCAATGCGGTTTTCATAAGATCAAAAGACAATCCCTCGATCTTCAGGTCCATCTGAATGGCAGTAATACCATCTTCAGTACCCGTTACCTTGAAATCCATATCACCATAATGATCTTCTTCACCGAGAATATCAGAAAGAACAGCGAATTTATCGCCGTCTGTGATCAAGCCCATTGCAATACCGGATACCATTTTTTTGAGCGGTACACCTGCGTCCATCAGAGATAGACAACCACCACAGACAGATGCCATGGATGAAGAACCGTTTGATTCCATAATATCCGAGACAACACGAATGGTATAAGGAAAATCTTCCGTTGAAGGAAGAACGGGTTTCAATGAGCGTTCTGCAAGATTACCATGACCAACTTCACGACGACTAACGCCACGGATCATACGAGCTTCTCCGGTAGAAAATGGCGGGAAATTGTATTGCAGCATATAGACTTTATCTTCTTTGCCATTAATGCTATCCAATAACTGAGCATCACGTGATGATCCCAAAGTTGTTACAACTAATGCCTGAGTTTCTCCGCGAGTGAATAATGAAGAACCATGAACACGTGGTAAAACAGACACCTCTGCGGTGATCTTACGAATTTCATTCGTTTTTCTGCCATCTACCCGGATTTTTTTCTTCAAGATCTTTTTGCGGATCTCTTCTTTATGAATGTCATGAACGATATTCTTTACATCATCTTCACATTCTGGATATTCTTCTTCCAATGCTTCAACGATCTCAGTTACTAAATCAACTTCCGCATCGCCGCGTTCCTGTTTCATCGTGATGGAGAGGATCTTATCCATTTTCTTACCAACCATCTCAACGACTTTGACTTTGAAATCTTCATTTTCTTCATCTACAGGTTTTTCGCGCTTAACCGGTTTGATCTCAGCAACTAATTCATCTTGCATTGCAATGAATTCAACAATTGCTTCATGAGCTACTTTAACAGCACCCAAGAAATCATCTTCAGAAACTTCTTTTGTTTCACCCTCAACCATCACGATTGAATCTTTTGATCCGGCAACAACAATTTCTAAATCAGTTTCTTCAAGCTGAGCATAGGTAGGGTTTATTACATATTCTCCATCAACGCGTGCAGCACGAACCGATGCGATAGGCCCTTCAAAAGGAATGTTAGAAATACTAAGAGCAGCCGAAGCAGCAACAGTACCCAACATATCCGGTTGATTTTCGCCATCATATGACAATACGCTTACAATAACTTGTGTTTCAAAATACCAGTTTTTTGGCAATAATGGCCTGATCTGACGATCAATAAGGCGTGAGCTTAGGATCTCACGATCCGACAATCTGGCTTCACGTCGTAAGAATCCACCCGGGATCTTACCACTTGAATAGAATTTTTCGCGGAATTCTACTGATAGTGGAACAAAATCAGCACCTTCACGCGGTTTTTTGCTGGATACAACAGTAGCCAACACCATAGTATCGCCAACACTTGCAAGTACGGCACCATCTGCTTGTTTGGCAATACGACCTGTTTCCAAGCTGATTAATTTACCAGCTATGGTTTTTTCTTTAGTAATCAAAACTTACTCCTTCTCGACAGCAACTATTTCCTGCTGTCATTTATGTTATTTTCTCAGTCCTAGTACTTTAATTAGATCAAGATAACGGTTATAATCTTCCTTTTGGATATAGCGAAGTAAACGACGACGTTGACCAACCATCTTGGATAATCCACGACGATTATGATGGTCTTTTTTGTGCATTTTCGCATGCTCTGTCAGGTCTATAATACGCTGTGTTAAAATAGCGACCTGTACTTCAGGAGCACCGGTATCTTGTTCATTTTTTCCGAATTTCTTTACGATCTCTGCGATCTGATCTTTACTTAATGTTGACATTTTTCCTCCGTCAATATGTTTTACATTTTTCAATGTCGTTTTTTATTTGCTCTATCAGAGCTTCTTTGTTTTCAAATTTCCG
>CAYNBL010000195.1:0-2587 GCA_964395205.1 uncultured bacterium
ATATTACGAAAAAATGAAGAAATATGAAATCGCCATTGAGATATTTGAAAAATATTTACTATCTTATAAGGAAAGCATGTATTATGAAAATATTCGAGAGTACGTAAGACAACATTATTCAACAGGTGCACCATGATCGATATAAATAAACAAAAAGAACTGATTAACACTGCAATGGAAGTACGCAAAAATGCCTATGCGCCCTATTCAAATTTCCATGTTGCAGCCGCCCTTTTATGTGCCGATGGTGAGATCATCAGCGGGATAAATATGGAAAGCAGTAGTTATGGATTATCCGTCTGCGCTGAGCGAAATACTATCGCAACTGCTGTTGCGAAAGGTAAAAAAGATTTCATTGCAATGGCGGTTGTAAGCAAAAATGGGGTAACTCCCTGTGGTGCTTGCAGACAGGTTATCTATGATATTTGCGGAAATATTGATATTATTCTTGGAGACGAAAAAGGGAATATTCAGGATACAACAACGATGCAGGTCTTACTTCCGAAGGCCTTTAGTCATAAAGATCTGGGATAAGGATAACTATGGAAAAAAATATTATTATTGGTATTGCCGGCGGCAGTGGATCCGGAAAGACATCCGTGGCCAAAGCCTTGGTTAAGGACATGCACCTGAATGGTACGGTTATTATTGAACAAGATTGGTATTATAAAGATCTGGCTCATTTGCCGCAAGAAGAGAGGATGAAATGGAATTTCGATCATCCGGATTCTGTGGAATTTAATCTATTGATAAAAGATCTGAATTCCATGGTCAGGGGTGAAACCGTCGACGTTCCTCAATATAATTATGTCACTCATTCTCGTGCAAAAGAAACCTTAACCATTGCACCCCAAAAGGTGATCATTGTTGAAGGAATTATGGTCCTTTATGAACCGAAGTTACGTGAGCTCTTGGATATTAAGTTATTTGTGGATACGGATCCTGATATTCGTTTTATCCGCAGATTAAAACGAGATATATATAAGCGGGGACGGGCAATAGATAATGTGATCGATCAGTACATGCAAACGGTACGACCGATGCACGAAACCTTTGTGGAACCAAGCAAACGTTTTGCGGATGTGATTATTCCCGAAGGTGGAAAGAATAAAGTCGCGGTCGATCTTTTGCGAACAAAAATCACTTCATTACTAAAACGGTAGGGGAAATTATGCAATCAGGATGGCGTCCTCAAGATGGTCATATTGAAGTTGTTTGCGGGTCTATGTTCAGCGGTAAAACGGAGGAGTTGATCCGCCGTCTTCGTCGCGCACAGATCGCAAAACAAAAAGTAGTGGTTTTTAAACCCAAGATAGACAATCGATTTCATAAAGAAAAGATCGTTTCTCACAGCAATCAAGAGATCCAAAGCATTGTGATCAAAGATGCAGAAGAGATCCTTCATCATGCTGTATTTGCACAGGTGATCGGTATTGATGAAGCACAATTTTTTGATAATAATCTTGTGGAGATCGTTCAAAACTTAGCCGATTGCGGTAAACGAGTGATCATTGCCGGTTTGGATATGGATTACCGTGGCATTCCTTTTGAACCCATGCCCCAACTTCTTGCCGTTGCTGAGGAAATCACAAAAATGCATGCCATTTGCATGCGTTGCGGCGCTCCGGCAAATTATACTTACCGTATGACCGCCTCAAAAGAACGCGTGGTCGTAGGTGCGGGTGAGGTTTATGAAGCTCGTTGTCGTCATTGTTATGAATCACCGGATGAAAGAGATGACATGCCGGCGAAAGAAAAGAGAAATGAACAAAAATCTGGGAATATTGAAGAATAAGTAAGACCCTGCTTCGTTGAAACTTCGCAGGGCAAGCATGAGACGTAAGACCCCGCTTCGCTGAAGGCTACGCAGGGCAAGCATGAAACGTAAGACCCCGCTTCGCTGAAGCTACGCAGGGCAGGCGTGAGAGGTAAGAAGGTAAGAAACAACAAAGGCTGTCATCTTGAGCCCCGATTGTTCGGGGAAAGATCTCAAATTACTCAGAAATATAAAATGCTTGTTATCCTACTTTGCTAAATCTCATTATTAGAAATACTTTTACCAAAATATTTTTATTAATAAGATTCCTTGATAAGATTGTGAATCATTTCATTTTATTCTGTAGTTTGAGATCTCTCCCAGCCTTCGCTTTGCAAGCTTCGGCCGGCACGGCACTACGGTCGAGATGACAGGTCAACATCGTCATCCTGAATATACTTGCCACCGTCCCCCGATCCCGATGCTTCGAGACGGGGTTCCCTTTTTTGTATAACATGAAATAAACAAATTAACTTGAATTAACGCCAATGCTTGAGTAAATTTACTGCTGGAAATTTAAAACAAACGGAGGAATGAAAATGGCAAAGCAAATCTTGTATGATGTTGATGCCCGGGGTAAGTTGAAGGCGGGTGTTGATGAACTTGCGAATGCTGTTAAGGTAACATTGGGACCAAGAGGACGGAATGTGGTCATTGAAAAAAGTTTTGGTGCACCTTTGGTCACCAAAGACGGTGTTACTGTTGCAAAAGAGATCGAACTTGAAGATAAAATTGAGAATATGGGCGCTCAAATGGTCAAGGAAGTTGCTT
>CAYNBL010000196.1:0-2579 GCA_964395205.1 uncultured bacterium
AAAGGATCACAAAAAGCTACCGCGAAGAAGAAACCGAGATCGATTCTCTCATGCGTTTTCAGGGTATGCTCTATCTTGAACGTTTGGCAGATGTGATCAAAGATACTTCTTTGTGCGGACTTGGGCAAACGGCTGCAAATCCCGTCATCAGTACCTTACGTTACTTCCGCGATGAATATGAAGCTCATCTTTATGACCGTACATGCCCTTCTAAGGCTTGTCGTCAGATGTTGACTTACACTGTAGATAAAGATAAATGTATCGGTTGTACGCTATGTGCCACTCGCTGTCCCGTTAACGCGATCAGCGGTGAACGCAGAGGAGTTCATTTTATTGATCAAGATGCCTGTACGCATTGCGGTCAATGCGAGTTAAACTGTCGTTTTGACGCAATCATAGCGGAATAAGAAAGCAAAGAGGATAACATGAATATAAAAATTAATAATAACGCATATTGGGCAAACTCAGGCGAAACCATTCTTCATGTAGCGCAACGTGAAGGTATTAAGATCCCAACCTTATGCTATATGGAAGGTCTCTCCCCCACAGGTGCTTGCCGTATTTGTGTGGTAGAGTTAAGCAACGGACAATTAGTTCCGTCCTGTGCTTATCCGGTGACTGAAGGAATGGACGTCCAGACCAACTCAAAGAAAGTTCGACGCTCCCGTAAATCTATTATCGAACTGCTGATCGCCAACCATCCCCAAGATTGTTTGGTCTGTGTTCGTAACGGCTGCTGTGATCTTCAAGACCTTGCTGCCGAATACGGAGTACGTTCTTACCGCTATGTCGGTGAAAAAAGAAGCGGAAAACTTGATCTTGCAAGTCCGGCCGTTGAACGCGATCCCGAAAAATGTATTTTATGCGGACGTTGTGTTCGCATGTGCCACGAAATTCAGAATGTCGGAGCTATCGATTTCGTCGATCGTGGTTTTTATTCAAACGTCGCCCCGGCAATGAATCGCTCATTAAATACAACTGCATGTGTTTATTGCGGACAGTGTATTACAGTCTGCCCGGTTGGCGCTCTTCGTGAAAAATCTTATCTCAAACAAGCGTGGGAAGCAATCAATGATCCTGATGTACATGTCATAGCCCAGGTTGCTCCGGCAGTTCGCGTAGCGATCGGTGAAGAATTCGGCATGGCTCCGGGCACCATCTCAACCGGTAAAATTCCTGCTGCTTTACGCCGCATTGGAGTTGATGAAATTTTCGACACCAACTTTGCAGCCGATCTGACTATTATGGAAGAAGCCAACGAACTGATCGATCGTATAAAAAATGGCGGCAAACTTCCGATGTTCACTTCTTGTTCTCCGGGCTGGGTTAAATACGTTGAACATTTTTATCCTGAACTTTTTGATAATATATCAACCTGTAAATCACCTCAAGGCATGCAAGGCGCAATGATCAAATCTTTTTATGCACAGAAAAAAGGAATTGACCCCGCTAAGATCTTTGTTCTTTCTATTATGCCATGTACTGCCAAGAAATTTGAAGCCGCACGACCCGAACTTTCAGTTACACACACTGCTCCCGATGTTGACGTGGTTATTTCCACCCGCGAGTTCGCACGTATGATGCGTCTTGCTGGTATTGACTTTACACGCATGCCGGAAGAAGGCTTTGATGATCCCTTGGGTGAAGCTACCGGTGCCGGCGCTCTTTTTGGTGCATCAGGTGGTGTAATGGAAGCTGCATTGCGTACAGCGCACTACATGATCACAGGCAAAGATATGGATCGTATTGACTTCACATCCATTCGTGGACTTGAAGGTGTTAAAGAATCCAGTATCAAAATCGGTAATGCAACCTTGAAAATCGCTGCGGTCAGCGGTTTGCACAATATAGATAAATTCCTCGAAGATGTTAAGAACGGTAAATCTGAATTTCACTTTATTGAGGTCATGGCCTGTCCCGGCGGATGTATTAACGGAGGCGGCCAACCATTACCAAGTTCTCCGGAAAAGATCAAGAAACGTATGGAAGCTATTTATGAAGTTGATCGTTCATTACCAAAACGTTGTTCACATTACAATGATTCGGTCAATGCACTCTACGAGAATTTCCTCGGAAAACCCGGCGGGAAGAAATCTCATGAATTGCTTCACACTCACTTTTTTAAACGTGAATCCATTTAATCCCGAAAGGATTATACAATGAATAAAAAAATCTTACTTATTGACGACGATCCCGATTTGATCGACATGTATCAACCCTATCTTCAAAAGAACGGGTATGATGTTAAAGCAGCATATAATACCAGCGAAGCAAAAGAGATATTCCCTGATTTCAATCCTGATGTTGTATTTTGCGACCTGGTAATGGAACACTTTGACAGTGGTTTTGTCCTCTGCCATTGGATGGCTCGTCAACCCAATAGGGACAAACGCTGGGTTGTGATCTTTACGTCAACAGGACATGAGACCGGCTACCGTTTTTCTACTCAGACCAAAGAAGAAAAAAGCTGGATCAATGCGGATGATTATCTGGATAAACCCATTGCTCCACGGGATCTGCTTCAGTATGTGGAAGAAAAGGTAATACCGGTACTCGCTAATAAAAAATAATCTTCTTTT
>CAYNBL010000197.1:0-2546 GCA_964395205.1 uncultured bacterium
AAGTTCTCTTGTAATAGATGTAACTTCCTTTTCCAGATTATCCTCCAACCTAACCCCTGATAAATAGTTAAGATTAAAGAGCGAAAAATGATGTCTCCCCCGCCAATTAGCCTTTTCTACTACTTTTAACGGCTCAGTTGTAATATACATATCAGCATTAGTTACAGCATCCATCAATTCTCTAATATGTGTAGCGAATTTCTCATGATTTGTTACAGTAAGCCACGGATAGGTCATTAGGATATCCGTATAAGACACTTTTCTTGGAATCCGTAGCCCTCTTCCTATGACCTGCGAAATCAATAATTTTGAATTAAAAATCCTTTCCTCCATAGGCACTATTTGAAATACATTATCAACATCCCATCCTTCTAAAAGTTTTCCCACAGAGAAAATAAACTCTACCTTGCCTCCAACCCTTTTAGGATCCGTTTCCTCGATATTATCAAGTTCATCCTTATATTCTGATGAAGAAACATTACTAACAACACAAATAACCTTTTGACGCGCCAGTTGCTCAATTACCGCGTCCGAACCCTTAGCTCCATTTTCTTCTCTCTCCCTCTTTGCTAGAAATCGGATAAACTCTTCCGAACGTGTTTTAGCATTATTTTGGGTTGGACAGTAAAAAACTGTAATTGGCTTAACTTGTTTTTTTCCATTTCTTTTGTAAGCATATTTATTAGAAATTTCGATATGTTTATTCAGAACAACAGCAAATCGTCTTTCTGTTGTCCACTGCATTTCTCCATCATCAGTTTCTATGCCGATAATTGGGTTAATGTCTTTAATGTACTTTTCATTAACAGCCGTACGAATGTTGTAATCAAATATAACATCAGCAAAGTAATCATCCTTATTGTATGGTGTGCCGGTAAATCCAATATGCCTTGTAATCTTCTCATTCTTTTTGAGAAACTGCATCCAAAGCCGTTCAGTTCTATCTTCCGAATCCTTGCCTTTTCCTGCTTCTACCTCTCGATCCATCTCAAGAGCATTTCTTATAGCATTAAAGTTAAGATGTGAATAAGCATGATGAATTTCATCACCTAAAACCAACACTTCATCTATATTTTTAAATAACGTGTCTCTAATGCCTCCTACTGAATAAATTGCATTAATATTCTCTATAGTAATGCTTCCATCTTCAATCGCATCATTGTTTCTCAATAATTCAATAGCTTTCCCTTGATATTCTTTTGGCAAACGTTCGTTCCACTCTTTTTTATTCATAAAAGATTGAAACTTCTCGCGAAGGCTTTCTTCAATAATTGTAGATGAAGGCCCCAACACCAATACTCTTTTGGTAAGATTCATTACAATTGAAAGATACGCAACTGCAAATAAAACCCATGATTTTCCAGTACCCGTTGCCATGTGCACAACTCCTGAAATCCGATCGGCAAACGGCAAATGACCAAGCATAATCTCTTCAGAGCCAAAACGCTCTCTAATGTGCTGTTTTTTTATGAAGTTCTCCTTAGCCAGCTCAGCTACATTCTTATAACCGCCACCCCATAGATATATCATAGTATGTTTAATAGCCTGGTATTGATACTCTCTTCCAGAGGTAATTGTTCGTACATACTCTTCAATATCAGAAAAACGAAACTTTTCGTAACTGCATTTACGGATATTAATATCCAGAGTATGTTCGGAAAGGTTTAATTTCTCTACAGTACGGATTCTTCGTGTGGTTCTTCTTGGCGGCATGATTATTCCAGATTAAAAGGTTTAGATTCGTTGCCATGCTTATCAATAGCGATTAGGCCAACGCTTTCGGTAAAATCTTTTATTTCAACAGAACCATCTTCTTTAATATCTTTAACAAACACGGTTTTGTCCATGTCAAAAGGCGTATTCGGTTCATAATCCAAATCAACCAAAAGCATGGCGAGTCCTGAGAAACCCTCAAAACGATTCCCTTCTTTATCCAATATTTTTGACTCAAATTTAATGACCTTAAGCCCTTCTTTCGTGCGCTTAGCAGCAAACTTCACATCCTCATTAAAATAAAAGGCCGTTGAGGTGATGAGATTATTCACATTCTCCTGCGAGCTTGGCTGTTCCTGCAATTTCAGATTGCGAGAAATGTCTTCAAGGACTTTGTATGGAAAAGTTTTTATTAAGAATTGAACATCCTTACCGTCTTGATTTCTAAGGATAGTATCGCTAATATTAGTACAAGACTCCGGAGTAATAATGTAATACTCACCTTTGAGTTTCCCTCCAGATTGGTTGATGATACCTTGCAAATAAGGCTCATCGATTTTAACTTCTTTTAAGAATTCATCATCCCATATGGGGTAGACCTCAACTGGATTGTTATCTTTAAGAGCATAAATGTTGGCAAGCTTATATTTCTTGGCTTTTTCTTCATTGCGTGCCAGTTGAAATAATCCAAGAACAAAATCAATATAAGCGTCTTTATGTTTGCGAAGATCCATAATATGTGAGAAATCATACGCCCCAGATGAAATAATACAAAATGGCTTAGGGGCTTTGTTGTACAAGTCATCCTTTTTAACGGCTACCTTACCGGATTT
>CAYNBL010000198.1:0-2540 GCA_964395205.1 uncultured bacterium
AACTACTAAAAGTAAATTGAAAAATACCGTTGCACTTTCATTTTGCTAATAACCAGTAATCAGTAAGAAATATATTTATCGAATTCAAAAATATCTTTAAATCATTGAAGTATAGTTCAATACTCACAAGATATTAATTGTCAATTGTCCTCTGCCTCCCCGACGAAGACCCCAGCGGGGTAGTACAATCATAGTATATCACCCCAAAAACAAAACAACCGCAGAGCGGTTGAACAGAGGACCTTCTTTTCTTTGCTTAATCAAAGAATAACAGTAAACAGTAAGCGGTAAACTGTAATTGGCAAGAAAATATTTTTGTCATCTCAACTAAGTCCGCCTTGGCGGGCGCACGGAGAGATCTCAAACGAAAGCGCATTAACAAATGACCAAAGTTTGAGATTTCTCCGCTACGTTCTCTTCGTTCACTCCGGTCGAAATGACAGTTTAGGTTTGCACACAGATAATTGTCAATTTTAGGCGCATATTCTACGGTTCGTATTCTATTCTTTGTATCTTCTAACCTTTGCGTCAAGCTTTAAATTCTCTTCTTCGTGCCTTTGTGTACTTAGCGCCTTTGTGTGAGGTCTTCACAGATTACTGATTTCAGTTTTTCCACTTTGGTATCGTAATTGTCAAAACGCTGTCCTTTTCAACATTCAAGATGCCATTTGGCAGAACACTTCCATCAGCATTCAAGGCTTCCGTTTCCCAGCTTCCCAGGGTGAATTTATATTCCAGATGGGTTCCTTTCATGACGCCGATGCTGGTTTCCCAATGATGATCAGGGAATTGTTTCATCGGAACGGCCGAAGGGTGCCAGAAAGCTAAGGTTTTTTGATTCCCCGTGATATACACCGTGCTATCTTTGGGTAGTGTGTCGGTGCTAAGATGAAAAGTGATGGTCGCGGGCGGATATTTTTTATCAAAATAAACCATGAATTTTTGTTGATCATCTGCACTCAAATATTTTGAAAAATCCAGCAGGTTAAGGGGGGAGTAATCAGTGAGTTCGGGTCGCAAGACTTTCCATATTTCAAAGATTTGCAGTGCACTGTCCAGTCCATCGCGTTCAACACGATCCATCAAGGAAGGGATAAGCTGTTTTTGGGAAAAGGTATATCTCATGCCTTTCCAGATCACATCTGCAGCCGATTCAATATCATGTCCCTGATCCTGATAGATATCCCAATGCAAAAAGAGATCGGCAAGATCTTCGTCTTTCAAAGATCGGAGCATATTTATATAGCTCTCGCGTGACGCATCCCGTCCGGGAAATCCCACATAAAGGCTCAAAGGACGATCGTTACGAGCCTGCCTGATGCTGTTTTGCATATGTTGTGACCAGTCCATCGGAAATCTGCCGCCACCCAAGATATAATTATCAAAAAGATCTCGTTGTTCGTAAAGAAGATGATTAGCAAAAAGGGCGCCCAAGGACCAGCCCAAATAGGTCCGGTTGGTTGATGCCGCCCGATAGCGCGATTCGATCTTGGGGAAAAGCTCATCCTTTAAAAAGGACTGATACAGCGTATACGCGGGAATGTTGTCCGTGTTGAGATCGCTTCCAAGGTCTTTCATGCGTTTGTCCCGACACGTTGCTTTATCGCCATAGCCGATGCCCACCAGAATAAAATCTTTGCCTGCCAGTCCCATCATATAGGCCATATCCGAGGCGGTGCCGTAAAACCAATCTGCATCGGTCATGTAAAGAACCGGGTACAGATGATCCGTTTTATCGTAGTTCTCCGGTAAATGCACGGTGATCAGCAATTTTTCAGTGATCGCATGGTCGGAACGCAGCCAAAAGCTCTGATCTTGTTGTGTGTTTTCAGCCGGGTTACAGGCGGAAAAGAGGAGGACGATAAATAGAAGAATTATCCACTTGGATATAGAGGAGGGTTTCATTGCTTTCCTTTGTGCTGTTTAAGTTTATTCTAAAACGAAATGTAAGGGATTTTGACAAAGCAAAGAAGCGAAAAAAGCGATGAAGAAGAGATGAGATATAAGATATGAGAGATGAGGCGAAGAGGGGAGATGGAAATGCGAAAGGAACTGCCTGCACACCGAAGCCGTGGCATAGGTGTGTCATCCTGAGCGAAATCCATGAACGTAGAGAGATGGATGTAGTCGAAGGATCTATTCACGGTACAGAATACTTATTCATGAATAGATTCTTCAACTTCGCCCCTATTTGGGGCTTCGTTCAGAATGACAGTCAAAAAAAACCACAGATTTCCAGTCTACGCTCTTCGAGCTACGCCCGGCAGACGCAGATTACCAGTCTCCGCTCTTCGAGCTACGCCCGGCAGGCACAGATAATTCCAGACCCCGAAGGGGTCAAACAACAATAACCCCGGGTAAAACCCGGGGACAGAAGCCCCCCCCCAAAAAACTCACAACCCCAGAGGGGTTGAACAAGCTTTAACGAGTGCCCCTCTTTGCTTAATCAAAGAAGAAAAGTAATCAGTAAGCTGTAAACAGTAATCAGAAAGAAAATATATTCATTGAATTCAAAAACACCCTTAAAGCATTGAAGTATA
>CAYNBL010000199.1:0-2511 GCA_964395205.1 uncultured bacterium
AATGTATCTCTTAACTTACTATGAAATTTGTCCAATTAACTTTGAAGACGTACACCCGAAAATTTTGCCGTTCATCCGGCCTATCCGAATCCTTTCAACCCGAGTACGACATTGGGCTACGACCTGCCGATACAAGCAAAGGTTAAATGCTCAATTTATAATTTAAGAGGTAAGCTCATCAAGGAATATAGCTTCAATCAGAGTACTGGTATTCACAATATCATCTGGAATGGTGCAAACGTATCAAGTGGTATCTATCTGATCAGATTTACTGCTGAGGCTACAGATGGCTCAAATTTATTCGTAGATTATCAGAAGGTTACTTTACTTAAATGATGTTTAAAAGCATATAATGTTATAACAGGCAAAGAATTATTTCTTTGCCTGTTTAGTATTAGGTTGGAAAAATAATATTAGCAATATTTATAGGCATCTCAAGTAATCTATCCAGTCCTAAACCACTGTAAAATAAAGCTTTGTCACACTAAAAACACTACCGGGCAGTTTTTGGTCACCTTGCCTTGTAACTAACTGAATATCAGAGGTGAACAGAGTACTGAAAATCCCTGTAAACTCAATCCGCCGAAGTCTTGACGTAGGCGGGCTGGTTCCCCCGAAGGGGTCCCTTCGGGAGATTCCGGGTGGAGCCACTCCAAAAACGCTTTTGTTGAAGAACAAAGGCGTTTTTGTAAGTACAAAGATTAAAGGCAAAAGTATAAAGTAGATGCGAACCAGTGTGTTCGCATGTTTGGTATGAAATCATTTTTTTCTCGATGGGAAAAAGGAGTGGCGAGTGTAGGGGTGACTCTGGAGTCGCCCGTTCATTATATGGTTAATCAATAATTATATTGGCGTTTGATAGTTTAGGCAAGGGCTTTTTTAATGTAAGGCAAAAGACAAAAGTAGGGGCTGGACATTGTCCAGCCCGGTTTCATTATGTTTAAATATATGTAGAAGATGATCGAGACCGTGGTCAATTTTTGGGCAGCGCGAAGTACAAAAGAGCGCATAAAAAGTTAAATGATACAAGCGGGAGAGGGAGAGTTTACACCCAACTGTCTGAATAATGGGGGAAGGTCACTTAATTCTAGTATTTAATTGATACATAGTTTTATTTTTTTGTCCGGTTTTTACAAAAAAATTCATTTCCACACCTTTTTTCAAGTCCCGGCTTGCTGTTGCAGAAGAAATATCCTTAAATACATTCATATAATCTATGCGGGTAAAGGATGTTCTTGCTAATGAAACAAAATACCTTAAGCGATCCTCCTCGGTTAAGGTTCTGTTATTAAAATTCAATAGTTCTGCCAGAGATTTGTCAATAACACTTAACATATATTCGATAAAAATCGTTGAATTTCCCTTTATATCACTTGTTGCAAGTGCATTATAGTATTGCTCCTGTGTTAGGTTTATTAATGTTTCAAAAGGCAGAAATTCGAAGACAGGGTATTCTTGCAGCAATATCACGGTTTGCCAAAGTCTTCCCATCCTGCCATTTCCGTCCATAAAGGGATGAATAAATTCTATCTCATAATGAAAAACACAGCTTTTTATCAAGGTCAATTCATTTTCATCTTTTAAATATTCAAATAGCTTGTTCATTAATAAGGGAACATTTCCGGCCGGCGGAGCTATGTGGACTACTTGTGAATTATCAAAAATTCCTACGCTCTGATCCCTGTATCTTCCTGGATTTTTAATTATGTCCTGCATCAATAATTTGTGGGCTGATAATAATGATTCGGATGAAAATGGATCATATTCTGTTAAATGATCATACACCTTAATGGCATTTATTACTTCAAGTACATCTTTTTTGGGACCGATTACTCTTTTATTTTCTATTAATGCAGTAACCTGCTCCCGTGTTAAGGTATTCCCTTCGATTTTCAGGGAGGAATGAATTGTCTTAATTTTGTTTTGTTTCCGTAATTGCGGTGAAGGTCTGCTCATTAGATTAGCATTGACCTCTCCTATCTTCTCGGAGATTGAAGTGATAAGTTTGAGTATTGTCGCGTTTATGTTATATGGTGGTTTCATTGATACTATCATTTGATACTATCAAAGATAGTGCTTGTATCAAATTAATCCAAAAGATTTTTTTTTTAATATTAATGACCTTATTCCAAAGATTAAACATCTTAATCCGAAAATAAACATTAAACCCAAAACAAGTAATCCATCCACTCCTAAACCACTGTAAATTAACACTTTGCCTCAGCTAAAATATTACCGGTCAGTTTTTGGTCACCTACCTCTGTAACTTGCTGAATATCAGCAATGAACAGAGTACTGAAAATCCCTGTAAACTCAATCCGCCGAAGTCTTGACGTAGGCGGGCTGGTTCCCCCGAAGGGGTCCCTTCGGGAGATTCCGGGTGGAGCCACTTCTCTGACCCCATCAATACGATGGGGTTTTGTTTATTACCTAATAAATTATTGGTCTGTCTCATTTCAATTTTCGAGGGGGAGAGCGGGGGAAGAGGAGTGGCGGATGTAGGGGCGACTC
>CAYNBL010000200.1:0-2507 GCA_964395205.1 uncultured bacterium
AGTGTCTCTTATTTTCTTACCTCAAACTGTCCACTTTACTCTGACGTCAAACAGTTGATAATCATTTAAACTTATTCCAAAACCATTGAACAAATTATTTCTATTTTGAAATTGACGAGCATATAATCCAATATTCAAATTTTTATGTCTAATCCAAATATTTTCGTCAATAAAATCACCAAATGGTGACATTGTATATCCCATTCCAATATTGAATTTTGTACTTTCATTTAATTCAAAGTTTCCTTTTCCAATTAATAACGGATTTAGTAAGTTTAATAAGGAACGATATCCAATTCTATTTATAAATTTTCTTTCTTCGTTAGTTAATTCTTCGTAACATGTATATCTGTGAAAATCCATGGTTGGCCTAAATAGATGACGAGTTGCACCATAAAGATCATGGCCAACAATATCTCTTTTGAGCTCGTCCGTTTCTTCATCTAAATCTATTTCATATTTAAATAATCCGGGCAAATAGTATTGTAAAATTGCAACCTTTCTTATCCAATATTCCCATTTGTAATTTCTAAAATCATCTTGCTCAAAACTACCTATGGCTTCAACTCTTTTTGTTAACATATAATCAGATTCTAAACCCGCAGTATGAAGTCGAATATAAGTTGGCAAATCATTGTCACGCAGATTTTGCAAAGTTAAGTCAGTTACACCTTTTACGTAAGCAGCTCCATGTTTATTGAAATATGGTTGTGATATTGATCCAATATTAATCCCTGTTAGAATTGAACGATGTCCTTCCTCATGAGTCAAAGGCATAAGAAATAAAACATGCACCACCATTTGAATCATATCAGCAATTTTTTCATTTTTAGAAGTTGAATACAATCCTCTTGCAAATAGTCTGTATCCAGATAAGTAACTTTGATTAAATTGTCGCATTGTAAATAATTGCGAAGGGGAATCTTGAATAATAAAACTGTAGTCCGTTGTTGTAGTCAAAGAATCTTTTTGACCAAATAAATTTAAACATGGTAAAAGCAAAAGCAATAAAAATATTTTTTTCATATGTAGATGGTTTCCTTTATTATAACCGCTAACGATCAGCTATAAATACTGGCGGGCATTTTTTTGCACTTTTCTTTCAGGTTGTTTTGTTGTTTATTACTTGTAATCTGTTTCATATTAGTACTTCCAACCCGCTTGAATTTATAGCATGTTGTGTGGCGTACATTTTATTAGTTTATCAAATAATTCCGTTTTTGTGATATATTTATCAGCATTCCACTTTTTACCTTTCTCAATTTCAATTAATCCAAAATAATCTAAAAATCTGTCAAATGTCCTAATTGAATAACATTTATCTGGTCTTTCTAATTCATCTCCAAACAAAGTCGGGGGTGAATTATCTATTAAATCTGGGAATGCTTGAAAATATTTTTGTGAGTAAAATTTATCAATCTGTTTTTTATCCCCGTATTTTTTTAATAAGATCAATGAAAAGCCAAATCCTAATTGTCCGATATTATTTTGTCCGTACCCATCATAATAAGCCCAATTAAACTTTGTCCCAAATGTTTTAAAAATCAGAAGAAGTAATTTGAAGTTATCATTTAATAATTTTTTGCCAGTTTTAGTCAGGCTTAATTTATTGTATCGCTTTTTAGCTAAGCCAGATATTTCAAGTAAAATTCTGGTTAAGTTAATTGTTGATGAATCTGTCTCTTTATATAATTTTGAGATTCCTGATTCAATAAGCTCGTCCTTTAGAAATCTCTGGTTATAAATGTCTGCAACAATTTTAGTCGGCAAAAAACCTTTATTTGTTAGTTTCAATTCGACAAGTTTGTCAACAAGTTTTGCAAGATATTTTATCTGATTCAAAATCGGGATATTTTTGTAATCTGAATCAGCCAATTTTAATAGTCGAATCGGACTATAATCTCCAAATGGATCATAAAGAATATGTTGCATTTCAATCGGAGTGTATCCTTCAAAATTTGCAAGTCCTTGAATATTTTGCTCATTCATTACTTTGCTAATATGTCTTTGCAATTTGTCTATAACATTACTAAGCGTTTGTATTGTATGCCACACAACGTATGTGTATATCCATTGTGTTTATTTTCCTTATTCCGGGGTATAAACACTATTGTTTTTATTTCGCTTTTATGATTCAAAAAAACATCCATTTGGTTTTTAATGTTATTTATCGCGTTCTTTGAAACATGTGTATAAATTTCTGTTGTTTTTGAACTTTTATGCCAATAATACCTGAATGTATCGCAGATCTGTACCCTGTTCAAGTAAATGTGTTGCGAAACTGTGTCGCTTTTGAATAAGCATTTGGCAATACCTTTCCATAGCCTCATCCACACTTCACCCACTCACAATGTATGAAAAAAATTAAACCAACATTTTATTATTTTTAGCATCGTAAATTAATAAACAAAAAGTATGTTTGCAATGGGAAACCTACAGAACAGTCAGTAAGGGTTATTAGCAAAATGAAAGTGCAACGGTATTTTTCAATTTACTTTTAGTAGTTT
>CAYNBL010000201.1:0-2478 GCA_964395205.1 uncultured bacterium
ATGGTCTTGGGGTGTGATAATTCCTTGTCGGAAAAGCCCACGAACAGATACCCCAATTCAGGATGTTTGCCTAAGGTAGCAGCAATGCGCAAGCCTTCTTCTCCGGCGCCGACAACGAGGGTGCGGCGAGCGGCTTCCGAATGTTCTTGGAAGTGTTTTGATCTGTGGCGCATAGCCATTATTCGCCACAAGGGCAGCAGGATGATCATAAAAACAAAAGATATAAGAAAGATCAGCCTGGATTGAGCAAACCGTAGAATAAAGAAAGTAAAAAAACCATTCAAGAAAAAGCCGGGAAATAGATTTACCGCAGAGCGAACAAAATCATAATGTTTTGATTGCCGATAGGATCCCCCGATCCCCAAGAAAAGGATATAGACAAAAGCATAAGAGACAAGAATGGGCAAAAAATGTACAAATTCTTCACCAAAATTATGCGGGAAGCGAATTAAAACGGCAACTGCCAAAGAGCCTGAAACTAAAATAACATCCAACAGCGGTAAACGAATGGCATGAAAAGCCTTCCCTGAAAAATTAATTGTCAGATGCGCGACAATACCCAGTCGGAAAAATAGAGTGGTAATAAAAGAATATAGCGATGAAAAATGTTTGTGAAAGAAAATATCCATGGCCTTGTAAAATGCCAGCATGCTGTCAAAGGGAGCTGATTTAGAGCTTTCGCCCTTGTGATGAATGATCGTTGTATTTGCCACGTAATAAACCAAACTTTCTTTAAGTTGTACCCGGCGACAAAGATCAAGATCTTCGCCATACATAAAGAAATCTTCATCAAAGCCATTTAGTTCACGGATCAGTTCGCCACGGCAAAACATAAAGGACCCGCTAACGGCGTCTACCGCATAGCTTTTATCCGGATCCAAATAGGTGAGGTTATACTTACCGAACACTTTGCTTTTTGGGAAAAGTGAACTTAAGCCAAGTAATTTAGGCAGTGCAATAGAGGGAGAAGGAAAAGACCGGCGACAGGCAAGCTGAAGCGAACCATCAGAATTAAGGATCTTTGGTCCGGCAATTCCCACTTTTTGGTTGTTATCCATAAACTCCAGGAAAACACTCAGGGTATTTTCTTCAATCAAGGTGTCGGGATTCAAGAATAGGACATATTTTCCTCGAGAGCGCTTTAATGCCTGATTATTTGCCTTGCCAAAGCCAAGATTCTTATCATTTCCGATGAAATTAACATCCGGGAATTCGCGCTGCACCATTTCTCCGGTTCCGTCAATGGAATTATTGTCTACAACAAAAAGCTCGGTGTTTAGATCTTTTGAGGCTTTTTGAACGGAATGGATACAATGCTGTAAAAAAGTTTTTACGTTATAAGAAACAATGATGATCGAGATATCAGGATTTAGCATCTTTTTTTGGTGCGGTTTTTATTTTTCCGAAGAGATTCCAGAAAACAAGTCGCCAGACCATCCAAACAGCTTCATAAATAATATTTTTTGACATTTTGGATTGGCCGACAGTCCGATCAATGAATACAATAGAATGTTCGTGGCATTTAAATCCGGCTTTCCATGCACGATAATTCATTTCGATCTGGAAAGAATAGCCCCGGGATCGAACTGCGTCAAGAGCCACAGCCTCAAGAACTCTTCGATTCCAGCATTTAAATCCGGCTGTTCCATCTTTAATGGGTAACCCGGTAACGATTTGAGTATAAACATTTGCACCCTTGCTTAAAACCAGGCGACGTAATGGCCAGTTAACCACATTAATACCTGATATGTAACGCGAACCCACGACCCAATCGTGTTTTTCAGCTTCTTCAAAAAGCGGGATCAAATCTTTGGGATTATGAGAAAAATCAGCATCCATTTGGGCGATATAATCATAACCATTTTCAAGGCCGTATTTAAAACCCATAATATACGCGGTACCAAGACCGAGCTTGCTCTCTCGCTCGATAAGCAAAAGATTGGGATTGTCTTTTTGAAATGATTTAAGAATTTTTCCCGTTCCGTCGGGAGAATTGTCGTCAATGAATAAAATATCCAAACCCTCTATTTTAAGGGATTGAAGTTTGCTTACCAATTTACTGATGTTTGGTTTTTCATTGTACGTGGGGATGATCACAAGTCTTTTCATGTCGTTCTCTGTTTATTTATTTTCAATTCCGAAGGGGTAGATCACAGTTTTGATGGTCTGTCCCATCCGTAATGTATTGATCGCATCATTAATATGTTCCAGATCAAATCGGCTTGTTACCATATTATCTAAAGATATTTTTCCATCTTCAAGAAGGTGGATGATCTCAGGTATTTTGCGACGCGGTGCACCGGCGGCTCCAATAAGAGATATTTCGTTCCCGATAATGCGCCCAATAAGAAATGGAAGGGCATTGTCGGTCAAGCCACATAGCACTAAACGACCACCTTTTTTTAAAGCATTCATAGATTGAAGAAGCGTTCTTGGCGCGCCAATCGTTTCGATCACGATATCGGGCTTACCCCCCAC
>CAYNBL010000202.1:0-2466 GCA_964395205.1 uncultured bacterium
GTCCTTCCACCCCTGCTCCCTATTATTACCTTTCTTATTTTGTAACTATTACATTTGGTGTTATTGGAATGTCTATATTATCACCTTTGTAATACATCGGATTTTCAAGCATTTTCACAATATCTCTAAACTGATTTATTAGTCTTCTTATATCTGTTTGTCGTGAATTAAGATGAGCTCTAAAATAACTTGCTATCATTTTATCTTCATTAATTGCTGTAAGTAACCATAATATTGCTTTAATATCATTCTCGTTCATGAAAATTCTAATAGATTCCCCACCTTTGATACTTAATATATAATGCACATTCTGCATTTCTATTGTGTCTATTTCTACTCCATGATTTTCTTTGTTAAAATCATCTATAATTTTAGTTATATATTTTTTTAGTTTTTCATTAAGCATTTTTGATACTTCTGCTTTTAGCAATTCATCTTCTATTATCATTTTCCCCCTCACAATCCTACAAACTCCATTTTTATTTTCTTCATCATTTTCAAGTCTTTCTTGTATTGTTTTACTCCTTCTATATCTCTCAATTTATTTAATAAAGAAGATATTTTATTTAGGTTTTTACTATCTCTAATATCTAAACCTTTTATTTCTTTTATTATTTCCTTGCTATTCATAATGTCCCCATTTTTCCTTTAACTAATTTTTTTTACAAATGGTATCCAATATTCTTCGCCATTAATCAACATTCTCAAATGACCTTTTTTTATCATTTTGCTCAAATTAATTGCTTTCGCTTTGATATTAATAAATGTTTTTGGTCTCCAAACCCCAGTTTTATCATTAATTTGGATACTTATAATATCTCCACTAACTTCTTTGGCTTTCATGATTTCCCCCTCCAAATTTTATAATCTTATAAACCTACAAATTCGGTACACTTCTTTTCATAATCATCAGTAATGTCGTCATAATCTGTCATATGCGTCATTTCCGTTACAGTGGTTGACATGTACCTAAAAGCTGCTCCTGCGTGTTTATGGACGGTTGTAGCCTCAAAATCACCGTATTCCTGATTGATGTCGTTCCACTTCTTCCCCCACTGTTCGAGATGGGTTATCAACAGCCTAACTCCCTTGCTGTCGGAGTTAAATTTACATCTCCGCATAATAGCCCGGGCGTTGTCTACGCTGTTCTGAAAACTGGTCTTTTCCACATCTTCAAAGATCAATCCTATTTTCTCAGCTTTTTCCTTTCTTGTCAAGGCCTTGACTTCTTCGTGGTCACTTCCCATCTCTCTTTCCTTGATATCGAAAGGTGCATAATGGGTACCGTAGAAGTAACCTTTCTCATCGTGTCTTTCTTTCAGTTTCTGTGCATAGTATAAAAACGAGTATCCCGTAGCCTCGAGATAATCAATGACATGAACCCAATTACCTATCATCTGGTAGAATACAATAGACATGAAATCTCCGACCCCAAGATCCCAGGCTGTGTTCACAGGTACGGTCTCATCATAAGCCAGACCGAGTATCCTTCCATCATTGGCGGCAATCTGCATCTGTTTGCCTAAGTAAGTCCCTTCTATACCTTGGTTGAACGAACAGTAAAATTCCTGATTGATGTAATCTTCGGTTTTACCCTTGTCCCTTTCCTTCTGGATTGCCTCTTCGGTCACGAGCCTGTCGCCGTTATGGTTGAAGGTATCATCGACAGTCGCCGTTATGTGATAACAACTGTCAGGGTTGTTTTTGGACATATGATAACCTTGTTTAAAATGGTTGTTTCCGTTCGGAGTCGAGTTGTATACGGCTATTCCATTGGTCTTCACTAACATGGGAGATACAACTTCCGCACCTCTGGGGTCTTGCCGGGCGTATTCGGCAAATACCGCAAGATTAGCCGGTTTTCCCCGCATTGCTTCATACTGTTGTTTGTTGGTGCCGAATATCTGTATCTGAGAAGTCCCCCCCACGGACCTTACGGTCAGTTTCATATCTGCATTATCTTTTTTGATTATCATTTCCTGCGGGATGTAATATTTCATGAGGTCTCTTCCTTCCTCATCTTTGCCTTCCCAGATAGCGTCTCTTCCCTGCTTTAGGGTCGGCCAGACATAAGGATAGGTTCCCGGCCTCTTAAAAGCCGAAGGTAAGAGAAGACGGCAAAAACAGAGAAGGTCTTTCCCTCCTCTACGGTGTATGTTCATCCATATTTCCTTATTGTCTTGGAACGCACGAACTATCGGAATTTGCCAGTCATATTCCTTGTAATGGTGTGGTAAGTTTATGTCGAGATTCATATTTCCCCCTTTTAAATTTCTTTACAATTAAGAACTATAGCTTTTCCAACATCAAATATAGTAACCCCTATTATTTTTGAAGTTTCATCACGTCTTATTACAACTCCATCAATAGGTTCTGAACTTATACATGGTTTATTTTTTGTATTTGAAATATATAAAACATCATTTTCTCTATCATAATTTTCTAATCTGTCTTTCATAATTCCCC
>CAYNBL010000203.1:0-2459 GCA_964395205.1 uncultured bacterium
ATTCAAGCTGTATCCTACAGAGAAGGAAGAACGCAGGTCTTTAAGAAGATGAAGGGCGTGAGTCACACCCAAAGCGTTCTCTGACGAGAGGATGATTTCACCGTTCTTAGTGCGCAGCATATCGCCGTGCAGAGAAACGGTTCCGTAGGTCTCATTGATCGGTAGCGTTGCGGTGAACATCGAAAGTGAGGCAAATCCGTAAGAACCCGGATTGTTGTAAGCAAAACCACCGCCGACATTGTCAACAAAGGCAAGGCCGGCCGGGTTGTAGCTGTGTGCCCACATCGTTTGGTTCACTGCGACCTGTGCGCCGCCAGCACCGGCTCCAGCAGCCGCACCGGGCCAGGAATCGGTAAAGACTTGCGCATTAAGAGCGCCGATCATCAATAAAAATAATAGTATTCTTTTCATAGTGTATTCACGTTATTTTTTAACGGCTATGACCACTGGCTGTGCCAAGCGGGTCACTCGTCCGGTTGATCTTTCAATGACTTCCATGTGCATGAGGTAAGTTCCCGGAGACACATATTGGTTCAGCTCATCTCGGCCGTTCCAACTTGTCTCATAGGTCCAGCTCATACCGTGATATTCATCCGTCAGGGTCGTTACATATCGTCCTGAGGCATCATACATGCGGATGATCACACGGGCTTCATCAGGGAATTCGTAAGAATAGTTGATGATCTCACCAAGTTTCGGAACAAAGGGATAAGGAGCAACGGTCAGGGTTACATTTCCCGTTCCTGCCGCTCCGTCTGTCCATGCAACAACATCGGCTGCGTAAGCAGGCATCAACTGAGCGGAACTGTTGTAGGAACCAACAATACCTGAAAGTTCAACTAGACTACCGTTGCTTAAAAGACTGTCTGCAGTCGCATCTGATAGAAGATTTGTAGTATCCCAAACGCGCAATGTTAATGATGCTGTTCCATCATCAAGGATGATGTTTGAACCGCCCCCAATGCCGTTTGCACGATCAACGACCTTCCCATGGACTTTAACAAGGGTACCTTCTAACTCAGAAAAATATCCATTTATCTGGTTACATGTAAACTCTTGAGGTTCAGGTATTGTATCTGGTCCTAAATCTTCAACGATTAATGAACCACCATCTGGAAATGTAAGTTCAATTGTTTCAGAACTAGAAGAAGTATATTTGATTAATGTACCTGTAATTGATAAATGTCTACCTCTTTCATATCCAGCGAAACCAGTACCAAAAACATTTATTCCACGACCTGAATTATCTTGAAAATATCCAGAAGAACTACTTGTAGCTGTTACACCACCTTCAACAGTAACATATCCCACTATTGTAACAGATTGACCCTCGTATGTGTCAAAATTTTCTCTTAGGTATGCAATGGTTTGAGCTTCAACGTAGGTTGTTACTTCCTTGCTGGAAGCAAGGGTTGAATCTTTTAAGCCCAGACTGTTCTCGGCACGCACATAATAGGTCAGTGTTCCGGCATCCAAGGGCAGGATCATACAACCGTAATCATCGGCACCAGCATTTAAGGGATCCATATCAGCTGTAGTCTTTACACCATCAAAGGTATAAACACATTCAACCTGTAAACCGCCGGTAGCATCTGTGACCGTTGCAGAGATCCATATTGAATCAAGATCTGTCGGTGCAGCGGGTTCAAATGTTATGTCGCTGATCACAGGGCGCGTGCTTACCAGGTCAACAACATCCCATGTCGTTGCCAGGTTCTCTGAGGTTTCGTCATGACCTGTAATACCGTTTCCGCTCGTTGTCGTTTCACTGCCTTCGGTCTCGGACAAACGGATGAGTTTTTCACCATCCAAATGAGCGGGAAGGAAAGATTGATTGCCGACAGGCGTATCGTTTAAGTATGTGCCCACACCGCTTTTATCCACGGCATAGGTGGTATTACCCCAAATGAGATAATCCACATCTTGAACTTTGGCTGCAGATCCGTCCCAATAGAAAAGGACGAGCATTTCGGCGACGTTATCCAATTTTGCATTGGGTGAACCCCCGATGGTGTTCGTGCCGTCAATTGCATAGCGCATGGTATCCGTTCCGGTCCCTTTTAGATAAAGGTCCGAGTTTTCACCGTATTCGGTGAAGTAATCGGTATCACGACCCAATGCCAAAGTAATGGTCTCGCCCGGGGCAAGATTCATGGTGGGGAAGCGGGCAATAAAGTCCGATCCGATGCCTGACCAATAATCTGCGCCGTCGCTTAGCTTGTAGTAGTATTTCCCGTTGGCCGCATCCGTTGCATCGCTGATGTAATAATTCGACAGATTTATCGTAGCCGCTGTCGGATTTTTGATCTTTACATATTCACCCAATGAGGGTTGAAGCACCATCTCGGTCAAGATCAGGTGTCCCTGCGCGAAAGCAAGAATGGGCAAGAGGAAAATGAGGAATAATTTACGTAGTTTCATAGTCACTCTTGTTATTTAATGAGTACAACTTTCTGGGT
>CAYNBL010000204.1:0-2430 GCA_964395205.1 uncultured bacterium
AATTACAACTGGAGATACCGATGGTTGGACTGATCCTAGCACACGTTTTGAAGTAGTTAGTGCAGACCGGTAAATGATCAATCCGGATTTGGAATAGCTCCTGGTAGTACAGATCCTCTTATTACTCTCTCTACTACTTCATTAACCTCTTTCACTTATGTTGTTAGCAATGGTCCCTCAACTGAACAGTCATTTACAGCTGAAGGATCGGACCTAACCGCAAATATTACACTTACGCCCCCAACAAATTATGAAATTTCAACCACAACAGATGCAGGTGGTACTTTCACTGCAACTAACCCAATTACATTAACACATACAGCTGGTACGGTTGCTACAACAACAATCTATGTAAGATTAAAAGCGGGTTTGAGTGCAGCCGATTATAATAGTGAAAATATTACAGCTTCCTCTACAGATGCAACAAGTAAAACGGTTACTTGTAGTGGAAACGTTACTGCTTCTGCTTCTGTATCCCCTACAGTTGGCGTTGTTTATATCAGCGAAGTTTCTGATGAAGACGCCGGTGGTTATGCAACAGCATATATGGAAATATATAATAATAGCTCGTCAATAATAGATATGGAAAATGCCTATATCGAAAGATGGGAAGCTGGCAACACGCTTGGATATACCTATGCTTTTGGCACTAGTGTAACTATACCATCAAACGGTTTATTAATTATCGCTCGTAGCTCTAGTGAAGTTGATTTTGAAACCGCATGGGGTGTAGATTTTGGTACTTTGAATTGCAATTACGATGCTGGTAATACCAATTTATACTTTACAACTGGAAGAAGTTATAAATTATTTACTTCTGGCGCTGTTCAATTAGATGCATCCCCAGTCGTGAATTCTGGTAATAGAATTGTTCAAACAAGTGTTGGAGTATGGAGTTCTGAAGAAGCTTCATCAAATGCAACCCCAGGTACACTTGACGCTGAACAAGCCCTCCCCATCACACTCACCTCCTTCACTGCAACGGCAGTCAATGGCGTGGTTGAACTAGCATGGGAAACTGCAACGGAAACCAATAATGCACGCTTTGTCATCTATCGTGACGGTGAAGCCATTGGCTCTGTAGACGGTGCAGGTACAACAAGCGAACCACATAACTACAGTTATGTTGATAACAGCGTTGTCCCGGGTGTCACCTATACCTACGTTCTTGCTGATGTTGATTTGGGTAATAATGAAACACGCTATGACAACGATGCTGTGACCATAACGGTCGCAAATGATCTTGTTGAAGCTGATTTTGTTGTCGGTGCTGCTTATCCCAATCCGTTCAATCCAAGAACAGTAATCAGGTTGCACTATGCAGTAGGCAGCAATACTGTGATCAATATTTACAATACTCAGGGAGTTTTGGTTGATCAGCTGATAAATGGATTTATTGAAACCGGATATCATGAATTGACTTGGAATGCATCGGGAATGCCGAGTGGTGTTTATATTGTGAAGATGCATGCGGGTGAATTTGTGAATTCACAGAAGATAGTATTGATGAAATAATAAGATCGTGATGTGTGACGCGTAACGCGTGACTCGTCAATAATTTTACATATGTAGGGGCTCGAGTGATCGAGCCCTTTTTTCTTTTATAATACTTTACCCCGGGCTTTAGCTAATAATCTTTTCCGTTCGATAAAATTCCGGGATTCGCTTTGCTCACCCTATCATTCATCACCCATAATCTATCATCTCAAAAGTACCGCTCCTATGGAGCTTGTTAAATAATGGATACTTTTTACTACAAAGATTTCGCCCCTATGGGGCTCCTTGAATAATGAACAAGGATTAACGATATACGATTTTCGAAGTAAATATTTACTTCGTTATTCAAAACTCCTTGTTCCTTGTTCGGATATCAATTCTTCATTCATCCGGATTACACAAGGCTACAAACCCCGGGTTAAAACCCGGATATTGCGCCCACAGACACCACGGCATAAATGCCGTGGTAAAGCATTCGAAAACAATCACAACCCCAGCGGGGTTGAACAAGTTTACCAAATTGATCTCAAAACAAGGAACACCGATTTTAGAATTAAGAAATGAATATTAATTTCTAACCATCAACTATCAACCATCAACTATGTCAATGCTAGTATTTACAATACTCAGGGAGTTTTGGTTGATCAACTGATAAATGGATTTGTTGAAACCGGATATCATGAATTGACTTGGAATGCATCGGGAATGCCGAGTGGTGTTTATATTGTGAAGATGCATGCGGGTGAATTTGTGAATTCGCAGAAAATCGTTTTAATAAAATAAATCTAATTTTTAAACTAAATGTAGGGAGCAGGCATGCCTGCTCCTTTTTTATTTCGTAATGCTTTACCCCGAGCTTTAGCTCGGGGATAATGAATCTCAATATTATAGGGGTTTTAACCCCATTAATGATGTTATGTTGGGTTAAAACCC
>CAYNBL010000205.1:0-2420 GCA_964395205.1 uncultured bacterium
ACAATCGAAGTTTAATTCTTAAATCGAATGCTCGAATGTTCATGATTCGATATTCGAAGACTCCCATACCCCGAACTCCCCTATTCCAAATAGGTGCCCAAAAACTGTCCGATTATTAAAGTAAAAGTTAGTAGTAAATTCTTGAGCACACTTTTACTCTAAGATTTACCAAAATTAGGATAATTTTTCAGATTTAATTATATATCTAAAATAACTATTATTTACTCAATGTTTAAATTTTGGAAAGAGCAAGTTCTGCTGCTTTGATAAACACCGGCATAGTTGGAGCACTGGTAAGTAAAGGATGAGTCCCTATTTGAAATGAAATAAGTTCATATACAGTAAGTCCTTTCTGAATAGCAAGACCAATAGTATTAATTATTTCACCGGAAGATTTTCCTCCCCATACTTCACCTCCCAAAATAGAACCGTCTGAAGGAGAAACATATAATTTTAATGTTAATGGAGATGACCCTTTTATAGTTCCGGGATGTCGGTCAACAGCACTGAACTGAGCTGTAATAAATTCAATATTAGCAGCTAATGCACTTTTTTCATTAACACCTGCAGCAGCCATTGCCAATCCATTGATCTCAGTAGAAAAAATACCAATTGTTCCGGTAAAACTATTTTTAATCTTTATTCCAAATAAATTATATCCTAAAACCCGAGCCTCAGCTGTAGCCGTGGAAGCCAACATGATATTATCGCATCTTCCTGTTAAGAAACCTAATGTTTGTGCACAATCTCCAACTGCATAAATATCATTTTCTGTTGTATGGCCATAATTATCAACAACAATAGCTCCAATCGTGTTTACATACAAGCCGGAATTTTTAGCCAGTTCTGTATTTGGCTTGTACCCAACGGCAAAGATCACGGCATCTGCTTTAATCTTATTTCCATTACTTAGTTGAACGCCCGTAACAACTCCATTTTCTCCCAATACTTTTTCAACTAATGTTGATGTATGAACGTCAACATTTGATTTTTTTAGTTCTTCGGTTGCTATTGCACTTAAGTCATGGGAAAAAGCTTTTGAGAAACAAAGATCTTCACTCTCAACAAGGCTTACTTTTTTGTCAGGATGCATAGATAATTGTTCTGCCATTTCTGCACCTATAAATCCGCCTCCTACAACAACAATATTTTTTTTGTCTTCTAATTCATTAAATAAATTATCAATATAATTATAGCTTTTCTTGATGTAAAATGTATTTTTTAGGTCAAATCCGGGGATAAATTTTGCAATTACAGCTTTTGAGCCTGTTGCAAATATAAGTTTATCAAAAGAGAAATTATCACCTGATTTTACTTTAAGGGTTTTATCTTTAATATTAACTTCAACAACAGGATCTGTAATTACATCACCGCCTAGATTGATAAAAGGTTTTGGACCCATTACATTTTTACTAACGGAATTTAGATTATGAAAAATATAAGGAATACCACATGGCACCAAACCTTTTTCTTCTTCCCGGATCATCAGAATCGATTTATCAGAGTACTGTTTTTTTGCTGTTACTCCTGTAACTATACCTGCAGGGCCGGCTCCAATAATTATTACATCATATTTTTTCATTTTGTTTTCTCATTTCTTTAAAAGTTCTATAACATAATGCACATAAACAGTAGTGCATCTCTATCTGATCGGGCAGTTTAAGGTCTTATATTTACTATGCAAATAGCTCATAAGCCTACACATTTCAATCCTCTGATTAAATTTAATAATATGTATTTTGATTATCAAGAAATACTTACTGTTTTTTATTATATGTTGTTTTATTTATGTTTTCTTATATTGGGATATTTGTATATCCAATAATAAATCCTATCTATTATCCTAACATTCAATTAATTATAACGTTTTTAGCCTGACCTTCTCTCCAAAATCAGACAGTCCTATATCTTAGCATACTTATTCGCTATGAAACTTATGGTGGCCTGTGAGTTTTGTTCTATTAATGTGGGTATTTTGGTGATCACGGTGCCCAAAAAGTGACCATACGGTGCTTAAAAATACTAAATTTGTCAGATTGGCATACTATTTAGCACTATTTCCACTAAATTGACCCCAATATAATAACCCTGTAAGTTGTTGTTTACAGGGTTCTTGTCCAGCCTACGCTTAAGCACAGCCTTCGTAGCTGAAGCTACTTCGGCGTAGCAGGCCTTCGGCGGACGGGGAATTGGAAATAGGATAAATGCTTTATTACTCGAATATTTCTTTGATACAAAAAAAGAACCCTCTATCGCTAGAGGATTCCCCGTACCGAAGACCGGACTTTCCCGTAGGGACCCCTTCGGGGGAACCGGCCCTTCTTCGTTCCGACATTCGTCTGAACTACGCAGGGCAAGTACGTACATTTGTCTCAATAACTCAGAACTCCCGAACCCCGAACTCTCCCTCTCTCCTTCTC
>CAYNBL010000206.1:0-2382 GCA_964395205.1 uncultured bacterium
ATCTGGACAGTCAAAATAAATTCTTGAATTTCTTTGTTGATAAACATTATAAAGACAGTGAGTATTTTGTAAACACCTATCAGGATACTTCGCTTTTACCGTACTTTAGAAAATTGTCACCCGGAAATCAGGACTTCTTCGATATGGTTGCGGAACCTTTTAAATAAGCGCTCGATCTATACTTTGCGCTGAAATAGCCGCCTCCCTCAAAACCTTCAAAGATTCATCTTTTGAGATCATGACGACAGTACTGCTGAAAGGTTCAGTCAATGTATCTAATTTAGTATCAGAGATCATCAGTTCAATCTCATTCCCAAACTGATCATGTATCCTATTTATATTGTTCAAGGGTGCTTCACCTGAAATATTGACGGAGCTTGTAATAATTGGTCTGTCAAATTTACTTGACATAGCCCGGCAAAAATCATGATCCGGAATACGAAATCCCAAATACCCCTCTACATTAAATAGTTTATCAGGCAAGCTATAATCTTTAGCTGGCAGAACCAAAGTAAGTGGACCGGGAAGAAATTTATCGATCAACGATTCAGCTTTTGCAGATATATGAGCATACCGAGACATCATCTCCTTATCTCTTACGATCATACTAAGGGGCATATTGTCAGGTCGTTGTTTAATAGAGTAAAGTCTATCAAGTACTTTTGGGGACGTTGCATCACCGCCAAAGCCATAAATGGTATCGGTGGGATATATGAATACCTCTTCATCTTTCAGGGCTTTTAAAGCCTTAACAAGGGCCATATTTTCAATATGGTTAATGATCATGAGAGTCCATCACTTCATGATAAAGCTGTCCACAAGCAGCTCGTATCCCTCTGCCCCCGCTGTATCTTAAGGTGACGGCAAAAGGTACGTTTTCAAGATAATCTAGAAAACGATGAATATCTTTTTCACTTGGGCGCTGAAAACAATCATCGATCTCATTATAGGGAATAACATTTAACTTAGAAGGTATAGAACTTAGTTTCTCAATAAGCTCGTGAGCATCTTTAGCCGTATCATTGACGCCTTTTAATAAAACATACTCAAAAGTGATCAGTTTATTTGTCACAATAGTATAATACTTAGCCGCTGAAAGCAGATCTTCCAAAGGATAACTGCTATTAATCGGCATTAATTCGCTTCGTTTTATATTGTTAGCGGAATTTAAAGAAATTGCCAGTTTGAATTGAAAGGGCAAATGTGCAAATTCCCGGATGTACGGTATGACTCCGGATGTTGAGACGGTGATATGTCTGGCACCGATATTTAATCCTTTTTCATGGTTCAAGATGATTGCGGCTTTTATCACTTCATCAAAATTATTAAAAGGCTCTCCCATACCCATGAAAACAATATTGGATATTTTTTTATCGGATATTCTGCGTGCAAGTAAAACCTGTTCAACGATCTCACCGGATTGAAGCTTTCGTTTTAATCCCATTTCTCCCGTTTTACAGAAAGTACAACCCATTGCACAGCCGATTTCAGAGCTTACGCATAGTGTATAATGATTTCCCGAACGTAATAGTACCGTTTCTATTGCATAGCCATCTATACACCTGAAAAGAAACTTTTCAGAGCTGCCATCATCGGACATTTCCTGTGTTTCAAGATCTAATAAAACAAGTGGGCCCTCCGCATCGATAATATCCCTTACGTTCTTTGAGATATTAAGCATTTCGGGGCTTGAATGGACTCCCTTTTGATATATCCATTCAAATATTTGTCGTCCCACAAAGGGTTTTAAATCCTTTGTGACAGCCCATTCCTGTATTTCTTCATAGTCGAGATTTTTTATTGAATTTATCATGACGTAATCTTGATATTTTATTTTAGACAAACAAGATAAAAATACGTTGATAGTTGATGGTTGATAGTTGATGGTTGAAAAAATCTGAAAGAAGTGCCATCCGGGTAATACGAATCGTTCTGCGATTTTATCTCTAATACATTGTAAAGGCGCAACAGATCGAGCATTTTGTGACCCTTATCCTCACATCCGTACACCATAAGTATTCAAGTTATTGTATATTAGAATTTTCTATCGTTTTTCTTGCATTTTACTGCGTAATCAGATATTTTTGAAAGTAATCCATTAAGGAGACCTTATGAATACATCAGATCTAATCCAAAGTGTATCTGAAAAGTCTGAAATTTCCAGAACAGAATGTAAGGATTTATACGAAACCCTTACGTCGATCATGGAATCTTATTTTACAAGTGCAACTGGAGTTGTTATTCCCCAGTTCGGTTCTTTTAATATAAAAGAAAAAAACAGTCGCCAGTCATTCAATCCTGCAAGCAGAGAATATGTCTTACTTCCCAAAAAACTGCTTTTGTCTTTTGTACCTGCCGCACAATTAAAAGAAGACCTTAGAT
>CAYNBL010000207.1:0-2352 GCA_964395205.1 uncultured bacterium
TTGCAACCGTTCCAAGAGCCGCCCCGTAGGCAAGCGACCCCGTATCGCCCATAAAAATCTCTGCAGGACGGGAATTAAACCAGAGAAAACCGACCAATCCACCTACCATAGCGGCCAGGAAAACGGTCAGCTCACCAGTTGTCGGCAGGTAGATGATACCAAGATACTGGCTAAAATCCACACGACCTGACAAGTAAGCAATGCTCAGCAGGACAAAAGCGGCAAGCGCCATCAGTCCTGATGCCAATCCGTCTAAACCGTCTGAAAGATTCACGGCATTGGAAAAACCCGTAATATACAAAATGATCATCGGAGCATAGAAGATGCCGAAATTGATCATAACATTTTTAAGAAAAGGGATCGATGTTGCCGTTACCAAATTAGGATCGGAAGGATAAAGGTACATAAATAAAGCCACGATCACACCAATAGCGATCTGTCCCATGAGTTTGTAACGGGCTACCAGACCTTTTTTCATTTTCTTGACGACTTTAAGATAATCATCAACAAAACCAATGGCACCCATCCAAAAAGTCACGAACATAACAAGAAGTACATATTTATTGCTTAGATCGCCCCAGAGAAGCGTAGGGACAAAAACGGCAAGATGGATGATCAATCCGCCCATCGTGGGTGTTCCGGCTTTTACTTGGTGTGTTTCAGGTCCGTCCGCGCGTATTGTTTCGCCAATATGATGGCGTTTAAGTGCCCGAATGATCACAGGACCGAGAAAAAAGGTAATAAGCAAAGCTGTAATGGCCGCTGCGGCACTTCTGAAGGAAATATAACCCATTATATTGAGCCAGGATATCTTATCGCGTAATGGATATAACAAAAGATATAACATATTACATGTCCTTTATTAGAGATATGACTTCTTCAATGGCAACGCCGCGTGAGCCTTTGAAGAGAACAATATCTCCCGGTTTAATTGCGGACATTAAAGATTCCGCAAGCTTTTTTTTCGTCTCAAAATGCTCTGCAAAAAAAATCCCCCTCGTTTTTGCAGTCGAAACAGTGAATTGACTGTCTTTGCCATAGCAGAATAAATGTGATATTCCTGCTTCAGCTGCGGCAGTTCCAATGGTTTCATGACTGGACCGGGTTTCAACGCCCATTTCCAGCATGTCTCCAAAGACCATCACTTTGTTTCTCTCTGTTTTCATTGCACGGAGCGCATCAATTGCGTTATTCACCGAAAAAGGATTCGCGTTATAGGTATCATCGATCAGTGTAATACCCTTCCAGATTTCCATTTTTCCTCGTCCGGCGGAAGGTTCGTAGCTTTCAATAGCTGCGATAATGTTTTGCGGGTCCATTCCCAATATCAGGGTAAAGGCGTAGGCGGCGACGGCGTTCAATGCGGCCCCTTTACCACTGCTTTTTAACTGTATTTTTGTATTATCTATAGAAAGTCTATAACATCCGTTTTTATCTATGTCATGAATGTTTAATCGAATATCAGCCGGATTTTCAAGTCCGTATGTAATGCGTTTCCGTTCATCTTGAGGATAGTTTGAAATGCGGGGATCATCGTTATTGATGAATAAAGTTCCCCCCGGTTTCACAGCATCAAGAAGTTCGTATTTTGCTGTTTGTACATTGTCAATAGAACCAAATCCACCAATATGTGCGTGAGCAATGGAGGTGATCATGCCATAATCAGGGGCCACGATCTTGCAAAGATCACGTATTTCACCTATAGCCGACGTTCCCATCTCAAGAACGGCAATATCCTCATGCCCGCTCATTTGAAGGATGGTTATAGGTAATCCGATGTGATTATTGAAATTCCTGGGCGTTTCGGCAACTGTCATGCTTGTGCGGAGAATATGAGAGATCAGTCGACGGGTAGAGGTTTTCCCCGCTGAACCCGTAATAGCGAGAATTGGCATACTTAATTCTTTTATGTAAAGACTCGCTATATCAACAAGGCCTTGATATGTGTCCTCAACAATGATAAGAGATTCATTCTTTGCCGCTTTTGCCGCATATTCCTTGTTAACCAAGGCGGCAACAGCACCATTTTCCAGCGCTTTAGCTACAAAACGATGACCATCGGTATGTTCGCCTTTTAATGCACAAAAAATATAAGCATCGGGAATATTTCTGGAATCTATACTGATCCCTTTGAATTCCGCTATGTTGACATTGCGCAATGTAAATGGCCTGTGATGTAGTAGTGTCGTTTTCATATTTTTTAGGATCCCCGGTACGGAGAGTGCTCTCCGTACCGGGGGGGGGGGGGGGGGGGGGGGGGGGTTTTTTTTTTTTTCTCCGCTCTCTTGTTTTTTGTTTTCTTTGTTAGGGGGAGTTTTTTTTGCTGTCTTACTTCTTATTTTTTGCCCTCTT
>CAYNBL010000208.1:0-2296 GCA_964395205.1 uncultured bacterium
AAGATCACATACCATGCTTTCACAACAGGTGGTTTTGATAAGATCTACGATATTGACAATTGGTATTACTACTACACCGATGTTTCCTTGTCGCATATGGATTCTTTAATCAAAAACATTAGCAACAAGAATCTAAAGCAATATTATCGCGAAGATGTCTATGACGGGACCATTCATTATAGCGAATCTCACACCCAGGAGACCCCTAAACCGGTACATCATGTATTATCATTTTTGATCTATCTTCAGCGTTACCCGAATGAAATGAAAACCGGTCAGAGCTTCCCTTTTTTAATCACGGATGAAGGTGATCTGTATCAACTTGAATTAAAAGTTTTTTCAAATGAGAATAAACAACAAGATGACGTTTATTTTATATTAACTCATGTTGCCGGGGAAGAAATTCTGGAGCCCACAGATGCATTCAATTGGATGATTTGTGCCGGAAAAGGGACAAAAATGTTATCTTACTCATATGCAGACAATACTATCACCGAAGGTGCATTTTCATTGGGCTGGGGATTGCATTTAAGAGCGAAGCGAATGCCCCAAGGGTCAAGATAAAAGATAAAAGTACAAAGAATAAAGTTCAGGTTCGATAGTTGAGTAGAGACAAGGCATTGCCTTGTCTTTTTCCATTTTGCTCATTATATTCTTTCAACTTAGAAATAATTATTCAGGTGTAAGATGACGCGATATCTTGGTATTATGATCATGTTGATCTGCTCAGTTGCTTTTGCGCAAACTCTGGTTGTTGAAGGTGATGCCGAACGTTTTGAATACGATCTTGGCCTTCTGAAACATGTTTCCTTCTGCGAGCTGGATTCATTGTCCAATGCCGCATTGAGCTTTCATACCGTGGAGGGGATCAAACATATATGTCTTGAAGATATTGATTCACTTGATTTTAATGAAGCGAGTGAGCTGTTGATATATCATAAGGATTTGATCACTACATTTCGCCGGGTAGACATTGATTTTATTGATATTACACCGGTAACAATTCCGGACAGGCAAGATGGTGCAAGAACCGGTTCAGAATTTATGGAAAATATTTTGGGTACAACATTTACAGAGCGAGAGCCTCAGATACTGACAGAAATATTAAATGGTAATATTCCGGATATTTTGCGGGACTTTATAACCCTTTCATCTACATTTCAAGATGTTAACGGAGTAAGTCACAGCGTTGAGTATGATGTGATGAGTGATTATCTGTCTATTGGTACCAACGAAGATTATTGCAGAATTCCCATGGGGCCTGGAACGGCGCAGCAGATCGCCGATGCCTTTGGGTGTATGCTGACTACAACAAAGCTTTGTGATGACATTTGGGAGCATGCTACCGTCCACCTCAACCCGATACCGTATGCTCCTGTGGGTGATAATAATTCCCAAGTTTATAAATTCGTTGAACATAATACGGATATCAATGCCTCCCGGGAGCTGGCGGGAGGACAGGTCCGGGAGCTGATTGCTGGGATCAAAAAAGATGTGGTTATTTGCAATGCTCTTAAAACCAAACCGGGCTATGTTGCCATTTACGGTTGGCATTATACGAATGGCACACCAATACAGCCACTGTACACCGGTCATGTTGACTGGTATGTTGATTACAGTCATGGCATCCGCCTGGTCAACGAGATCATACGTGTTGATGGTGAATTGATGGACGCTCATGATATCCTTAAAGATCCTATTCTCTATAAACTGCTTTCCTATGAAAATGGAATTATGCAGCAATCCGGCTATGCTTATTAGGGGGTTGATCATGAAAAAATATATTATTATTCTTATAGCTATTGTTCTTTTTTCGTCTTCCGCTTATGGGCAAAAACTGACTTTACATTTTCTTGATGGGCACATTGATACCGTGCTCTTGAATGACGAAACACAAATGTATTTTGTTGATACAAATACAAGTGTTACTCGCTTGAGTTCGCCGGTTAACGGAGAAAGGTCTGTTGCTCAAAATCCAAGATTTTCATGGCAGCATATACCTAATAAAGAATTTGAATTCATACTATCGCTTCATGATACTTTTAATGACACTTTATTACATGTCACTCATATCGATACGAATGAGTATCAATGTAACATTACATTAAATATACAAACCCGGTATTACTGGAAAGTTCGTATTCAGGGTGAAGAACTTTGGACCGCCGCATGGTATTTCGATACCTATGCGCCCTTAGCTCCTGATAAATTGATCTCATTGGCGCTTTTACCTGCCGATGATCTTGGTAGTGTTCAATTAAAAACCCGGCATAATTCCGAGATTGATTCTTTTATG
>CAYNBL010000209.1:0-2243 GCA_964395205.1 uncultured bacterium
CCAAATTAATTGACAATTGAGAATGGACAGTTGACAATTACGTAAGACGTGAAGAGGAGAGATGGAGAGGTGGAGAAAACAATTAAACAATCGAACATCGAACAATTGAACAATCGAAGTTTAATTCTTAAATCGAATGCTCGAATGTTCATGATTCGATATTCAAGGATCCCCGAACCCCGATCCCCGAACCCCGATCTCCACACCCCGATCTCCGAACCCCGACCACAAATTTAGGCGCAAAATTAATTGTATTATCTTTCTGTATTGAGTATTTTACTTTGACCTCAGGCCTTCGTCGGTGGCGTATCCGCCGAACCCCGTCAGATCCGGAAGGAAGCAGCGGTAAGCGTTTATTCTGAGCGACAAGCAACCTGGGGTCTTTTTACATTATAAGCAGGGAAATATTTATCATGAGTCACCAGGTCATAAGTTTAAAATACCGACCTCAGCGTTTTGAGGATGTTATCGGTCAGGAACATATTACTATTACATTAAAGAATGCGATAGAAAAGAACAGACTGGGACATGCCTATATTTTTTCCGGACCCAGAGGGACAGGAAAGACCACCACAGCACGTTTACTGGCAAAAGTAGTAAATTGTGAAAATCCCGTAGATGGAAATCCTTGTAATGAATGTACGACTTGCCGAGAGATCACCCAAGGACGCAGCATGGATGTTCTTGAAATCGACGGCGCTTCAAACCGCGGTATTGATAGTATCCGGGATCTTCGCGAACAAGTAAAATATCCCCCGACTCACGGTAAATATAAAGTTTATATTATTGATGAATTTCATCAGATCACAAAAGATGCTTTTAATGCTCTTTTGAAAACTCTTGAAGAACCACCTAAACATATTCTTTTCATTTTTGCGACCACTGAGCTTCATAAAGTTCTGCCGACTATTTTAAGTCGATGTCAGCGATTTGAATTCAAACGTATTCCTTTATTACAGGTCATGGATCTTTTGCGGAATATTGCCAAACAGGAAGGCATCGCTATCGATGATGATTCCCTGCTTCTTATCGCAAAAAAAGGGGATGGAAGTATCCGGGACAGTGAAAGTATTTTGGAGCAGGTTATTGCATTCTCAAATAAAGATATCTCTTATGAAGCCATTTTAAGTATTTTGGGTGTGATTCGTGAAGAAGTATTTTTCACAATGTATCAAGCTCTGATAGAAGGTAAAGCCGATAAAGCCCTTCAACTTATTGATGATATGCTAATGCACGGATATGACCTGGTTGAATTTGTGACGGTATTCTCGATCTTTTTACGTGACCTGTATATGGTCAAGGCGCACGGGTCTGCAGATATTTTGAACACAACGGAGAATCTCAAGAAAGACTACAGCGAATTAGCCAAAACCCAAGATGCGCATACGCTGATAAGAATGCTGTCCATTGTCAATGATGAATTAGCCAAGATATCCCGCTCATCGAATACCAAAATTCTGGTTGAAACCTTATTTATTAAATTGTCTAATCTACAGGACCTAAGGCAGCTGGATGAACTGATCGGTCAAATGCAATCAGCATCGCCCAATATTACACAGCTTGCACCTTCCGCTGCTCCTCGAGTAGCACCGGTGGTCAAAAATGTGCCGGTTACAAAAGAGCCGGCCCCCAAGACATACACAAGTCCGATCTTAAATGGTAATATTAAAGGAGCATCACCCGCTTCGGAGAACATTGTAGTTCCCGAAAAAAAAGAAGAGCCCAAAATTGAAATACCGTCAATCCCTGCTGTGTCAGTTGATGTTGAGACCATTGGCATAGATGAGGTCAAGCAGCAATGGCAGGGAGTTGTTGATTGTGTCCAATCTCAAAAACCTGCGGTTGCAAGCTTACTGTGCAACGTTGGGATCAGCAGTATACAAAACGGAACATTAGTGCTAATGGTTGGCGACGAATATTCTTACAATACCATAAAAAGAAATGAGCAAATAATCAGTTCATGCATCGAAAAAAATTATGGAGTTAGGCTGCTACTTCGAGTTGAAAAGAATAATGTGCCTGATAAACAGAGGGTTATGGAGAAACGAAAAATTGATAGTGCAACAAAACAGATTCTCCAAAGTTTTGACGGCGAATTGCTATAATTAGTTGACAATCGTTAATTATTAGTATAAATTTGTTTGATTAAATATTAATCATTTTTAGGATAAAAACACGAAATACTTGTTAATGGTTATTAGCAAAATGAAAGTGCAACACTAAAGAGGGTGTTGCATGAAGCA
>CAYNBL010000210.1:0-2238 GCA_964395205.1 uncultured bacterium
AAAATCTTAATTGGCTGGATATTTCAGGTTTGTCATTTTCGAACATGGGTTTGCTGTCAAATAAAAAAATGGGTGATTTGATCAGGGAGCAGATCGGAAACGTGAATCTTGAAGATTCGCCATTACCCGTAGCCATGATCGCGGCAGATATTGAAACAATGGAAAAAGTTATTTTAAGTTCAGGGGATGTGGGAAGAGCTGCCATGGCCAGCACCAGTATCCCGGGCATTTTCACACCTGTCGAAATTGATGGAAGACTTCTTGTAGATGGTGGCATTGTAGAAAATGTGCCGATCTCTCCATTGGTAGATATGGGTGTGGATATCATTATAGCAGTAGATCTGAATTCTGACCACAAGAACAAGCGACCGGAAAATATTTTAGAAATTCTTTTAAGAACATTTGTGATAACATCCAATACAGCGACACAATTTCAAACAAGAAATGCTGACATTCTGATCAAACCGGATTTGTCGGAATTTAATGTAATAGATATGGATCAGTCACCTGATCTTATAGAAAAAGGATATCAGGAAGCTATTCGGATACTAAAAGAATATTTTAAATGATCTTTAGTTATTTTTAATATAATACATTTCAACCATTTTCGGCATGACCGTAACTTCCATGGGCGTTACACCAAAGATCTCACCCTCAGGATTAAGGGTCTTTTCAGGAAAAGTTTCCACTGTAAAATGCTTGCCTGTATAAACGGAAATATGTGGGTTTGATAGATGTTGCCCACTATAAACGGTAGGAAGGGCTTTGATGATCTCACCTTTTTTGCAATTCTTAAGGACTACCACCTCGATCACACCATCATCTATAATCGATTCGGGAGATATTTTCATATTCCCACCGAAAATGGTAGAATTAGAGAAATTAACAAGAGCTGCATCAAATTCATGCAAAACACCGTCAACCTCCATCTTGGTATGAAATGGTTTATATCGCATGATCTCAATCAGTGCACTGACGGTATAGGTGCCCTTGCCAAACACTTTTTTGTATTTGATCCCGTTAATGCATACATCAGTCGGTAAGCCAAAACCGATACAATTCAATGAATAATAATCTTCACCCTCTGTGTTGAATTTCATGACATCCACAGACTTTTTCGTATTGGCAAGAATGGCCTTGACTCCGTCACGCCAGGTTTTCATCCCTATATCCTGTGAGAAAGAATTGCCGGTTCCGACAGGTATGACGCCAAAAGGAGGATACTTTTTAATTTTTTCATTCTTGATCATTCCGTTCAGAACTTCATACATGGTACCGTCGCCACCAACTGAAACGAGCATATCACAATCATTCAAGTTAAGATGTTTAACGATCTCAGTCGCATGCTCATGATATAAAGTGCCATGAGAAATAACTTCATGACCGGCATCCGCTAAAGCTTTAATTGCTAAAGGTGCCAGTTCTTTACCTCGGCCGCCGCCTGAATGTGGATTATATATCAATTGAATTTTCACAATATTCTCCGATTTAAGTTTCGCTGAAAAATAATGAATTTTTTTTACAACACAATATAAAATTCAAAATATTCTCCTTTGCCGGAACAAATAATTCACTTAATTTATTCTATTACTTAAGTATGAAACATTAATAAGAAGGATACAAACATGAAAAAATCATTTTTAGCTTTATTTCTCATTATAGCTTTACTAATAAGTTCTTGCTCGACCATGAGGGTCATTCATAATAAGCAACGTGATAAACTTCAAAGAAAAGCAGACAGGTACCGTCTTTTCGGTGGTGTCGCTGAAATTGGTGAAGCCATGAGCCAGCGTGAAGATATCGCAAGAGATAAAGCCCGCACAGATGCATACATCAAGATCGGACAAAGTATTCAGTCCCGAATTGATGGTGTTTCTGCCCTATATATCAAAGAAGAAGGTGAAGGCGCGGATTCAGAGATCACTGATATTTTTGAAAAAAGTGCCAAAGTGATCATTAATACAACCATCCAGGGTATTTTTTCAGTTGATGAAACGATCACACTAAAAGGGGATACCTATACGGCTTACGTCCTTTATGCAATTACACCACGTTCGGTCAATACCCGTTTGATGAACGAGCTTAGAGAACAACAACCCGAGATCTATGAACGCTTCCTCCTTTCCAAAACCTACGGTGATATGGAAGAAGAAGTCATGCAATATGAGAAGGAAGTGAAACAATAACTGGTAACTGGTAACTGGTAACTGGTAACTGGTAACTGGTAACTGGTAACTG
>CAYNBL010000211.1:0-2220 GCA_964395205.1 uncultured bacterium
GTGTCTAGAACATCTTTTGTATTTACATCTTCTTTCATGCGGCAACATAAAAGAGGGTCTTTAATTAATATTGAGCTCATATTTCTACTCGAATTATTTTAATACTTCTTCATTAAAAGCATTGATCAAGCTGTCGATCTTGGGTACCAATTTGTGAATGGCCGGCCAATATTCTTCATGATCATACCATTGTGCATTTAGTTCTTTAAGATCCTTGCCTTGCTGTTCGATCCAGGTGTAATACTTTAAATTGTGAATACGTTTCTTTGCGTAATAGTCCAATTCCAACATATTATCAATGGCGATATTGTTTATTAATTCATAATCTTTGACTGCGTTATCATAAGAATACTCACCGCGTTCTTCCCGTAGCTCGCGAACCCTGGATTCATAAAGCTCCATAGAATCCGTGAAAATGGTCGTAACAATATCATCTTCGGTCAGCTCATAATATTTGGCAAATTTAATAGCGCCTACAAGATTGCCGATGGAAGAAATTCCGAGTAGCTCAAGCTGATTGATCAGCTCATCTTTTACGCCTTGCTTGCGTAAATATTCGTGACCAACCTTTTCGTTAAAAAGTCGTAACATTCTAATGGTCGCTTCGTCATCAACTGCGATAACCATATCCGTCTCGCGTACATTATGGATCCACGGAATGTGTTTATCGCCAATACCTTCGATCCTATGACCGCCAAATCCGTTGTTTAAGAGCGTTGGGCACTGAAGGGCTTCAGCGGCAGCTACTTTTAAATTCTTGAATTTCTTCTTGAGAAAATCACCAGCTCCTAGGGTTCCGGCAGAACCCGAGCTTAAAACGATGCCGGCAAATCTGTCTTTATCTTTCATGACATCTTGCATCATTTCCCACACAGCATTACCGGTGACGTCATAATGCCAGAGATGATTTCCAAATTCATCGAATTGGTTAAAGATCATAATATCGTCACCGCGCGTGTTGCGCAGTTCCCAACATTTGTCAAATATTTCTTTTACGTTGCTTTCACATCCGGGGGTTGCAATCACTTCGCCGGCAACTTTAGAAAGCCATTCAAATCGCTCTTTTGACATTTCTTCAGGCAAGATGGCAATTGAGTCACAGCCGAGGAGCGCGGAATTATAAGCACCACCACGACAGTAATTCCCAGTAGACGGCCAAACGGCTTTTTGATGGATCGGATCATACTGCCCCGTAACCAAACGAGGAGCAATACAACCATAAGTTGCGCCAACTTTATGAGCGCCGGTCGGGAACCATTTACCAACGAGAGCAACGATGCGTGCTTTCACTCCGGTAATTTCGGGAGGCAATTCAATATAGTTTGGACCACCAAATCCACCACCACTATGAATAGGCTCATTTTTCCATGTGATACGAAACAGGTTTCTCGGGTGTACATCCCAAAGTCCAATAGACTTTAATTCTTCTTTGTATTTATCGGGAATTAAATTTGGGTCTTTCATTTGCGCAAATGTCGGATAAATAATGTTTTTTTCTTTCGCACGTTGCGCGTTTATTTTAATCTGTTTAGGGTTAAGGGTTAAGTCAATCATGTTTTCCTCATTTATTTAAGCGTTATAATTTTTGTTTTACCCGAGAGTTTAAATTCATCATGTAAGTCATCAATCAATGAAGGTCTCAGCGTTAGGAATAGATCATTATACTTTTTGACCAATTCTTTTAATCTTTTATAGAATCCTTTTTTATACCATATTTCAATCGGGCCTATTTCATCAATATATATAGGTCCTGTTTCAATTTTACTCAACACTTTTTCGGCAAGAATAAATCCCTGCTCCGAAAATGAAAATCGTCCGATCTCATTCTGCTCTTTCCAGTCTTTGGGCAGATCGGTTTTCAATCTAATAAAATCTTTTTGCTCTCCACTCTTTAAGTGGTAAAGATCATATCCTATGCAACGATCATTATTATAATGTTTCAATGAAAGTACGCCATCACCTTTATGGTCTTTTTCGTAGAGCTCTTTCAAATAGCGTGTTTTGCCGGAATCAATATCTCCGGTGACGATCGTGATCATATTAATCCCGCAGATGTTTTACTTTTTTATTATTTGCAACCGCTTGTATTTCTGAAATAATCGCTACGGCAATTTCATGCGGAAGCGTGCCACCAATATTCAATCCGGCAGGTGTGTAATACGCCTCTAAGTCGGCATGAGGATAAAGTTTAAGAAGCTCCTCTGTCATTCTTTTTTTCTT
>CAYNBL010000212.1:0-2156 GCA_964395205.1 uncultured bacterium
ATTCTTTGATTATGTTATCAAACATTGGACAATATAATTGACTTACTGTCTTTTGTTAGATTTCAAACATTTGACAATATATCGGATTTACTGTCTATTGTTTGATTTTTTATTATATTTGTAAGGTATAATATTTAAACGACTTGGCTAAAAATTTCATATTAGAACAACTGAAAGAAAAATTTAAAGAAAAGAAAATCTTTAAAAGAGAATCCCTTTTGGCTTTTTATCGGCAATTTGACCCTAATCTTAAGGAATCAACATTTCGATGGAGAATATATCAGCTAAAGGCTAAGAGGATTATTACACCCATTACTCAGGATCTTTTTACACTCAGCAGCAAGCCTTACTTCAAGCCTGAAATCGGTGATTTTGAGAGGAAAGTATTCAATAAAATTGAGAAACAGTTCCCTGGTCTGAAGTATTGCATTTGGTCAACCAAATCAGTCAATGAATTTATGCTTCACCTACCGGGCAAGTTCATTACCATTCTGCAGGTTGAAAAAGACGCATTAGAACCGGTTTATGAATTTTTAAAGAGTCATAATTTCGGTACGGTATACTTTCAACCCGATGAAAAAGAAATTGAACGTTACATTTTTGAAGCAAAACAGCCAATAATTCTACAATCTCTGATTTCAAAAGTACCTACACAGAAGGTCGGCAAAGTTGCTACAATTACACTTGAAAAAATGATAGTTGATCTGTTCTGTGAAAAGAAACTTTTTATTGCTTTCCAGGGAAGTGAGTTGGTGCACATTATTAATAATGCTTACGAGCGTTATCCCATTAATTTTACTACTTTACTTCATTATGCCAGAAGACGGGGTAAGGATTTGGATTTAAAGCAATTACTGAAAGAAAAAACAGATATACCAAACGAGATTTTCAATGATAAAAGTTGAATCATTGTCAGCAGAGTGGATTACTGAAAGAAGAAAGAAATTCAGTAAAGATCCTGTCATTATGGAAGCCATGATTCATGCTTTGTACCTATTGGAGCATCTTAAACTGACAGGCCTGGAATTCATATTTAAAGGAGGAACAAGTCTCGTGTTGCTGATGGATCAACCAAAACGGTTTTCAGTTGATATTGATATAATCCTTAGTCCTTCAATCAACAGAGAAAGGTTGGAAGAGTATCTTTCAAAAATAGTTGCATCAAGTGCTTTTACCAGAATGAAATTGGATGAAAGGAGAAGTTATCAGAAAGGGATACCAAAAGCGCATTATAAATTCTTCTATGAATCAAATATTGGGACTAAGGATAAGGAAGGGAATGTAATATCAAAACCACAGCGAGAGATTTTACTTGATATCGTTTTTGCAGATAATACGTATCCATTGACTGTTGAGAGGCCTATCGTAACTGATTGGCTATTGCAAGATGGTAAAGCCATAAAAGTAATAATGCCTAACATCGATTCAATTGCAGGAGATAAACTGACTGCTTTTGCTCCAAACACAACAGGGGTTCCATACGGCATCGGGAAGGAGAAGGAGATTATGAAGCAATTGTATGATATTGGTTGTTTGTTTGATGAATTAACAGATATAGAGGTTGTTAAACAATCATTCAGTAAATCCGTTGAATTTGAAATTAAATATAGACCGGAACGGAAAATCGAATCCGGCGAACAAGTTCTTTGGGATATTATTGATACATCTTTACTTATTTCAGGAATTATAAACTTATCTAAAAACGAAGAAAGTCTGCCACTGAGAGAAATTAATTCCGGGATAAATCAATTCAAGCATTATATTTTTGAAGGCACCTTCGGATTGTTGTATGCCAAGGTTGCAAGTTCTAAGGCGGCTTTGCTTGCTGCAATAATCCTAAAAGACTATAAAGAAGATTTACCTAAATTTAGTCCCGAAATCCCCCGTACAGATTATCTGATCAGCAATCGGGAATATAACTTTTTGAATAAACGGTTGAAATTTGTTGCACAAGGTGAAGCACTGTTCTATTGGTTTCAAACCCTCAAGATATTATTTCCAGCTAAATGATACAATCCAGTCTGATCACCAGTACTATATATTGAATTTAAAATTCGAATTCCAATAAATTATCGCCTGTTATTTTCCGTTTACACCTTGACCGCCGAATCCGCCAGCTGGCGGAAAACCTTTAACCGGATTTTATTGGTTGAAAA
>CAYNBL010000213.1:0-2124 GCA_964395205.1 uncultured bacterium
ACAAAATCTTTGTATTGATTCTCAGCCACGGCACCACGCAGTTCATTAGCCGCATCCCATAGTTCCTTCTCAAAGTCAATGTCAGGGCGGGAGTTATCGGATTTCTTATTCATTAGGGAAATTGGTTTTACCCAAAATTAGCAATAATCAGGAGATTTTTGAATATTTTGGGAAAGAAAAGCATGTTGTAATCCGTCCTTTAGTCATTTGGAATATGAGGGGTTTACATGGGAAACCAACAAGTACATGTAAGCTTTTTGCTGGTTTTTTGTAACTAACTTTACAAACTTTAGTTACAACATTTTGGTTAATTGGTTACAAAATTGCAACTTTACAACATGAAAAATACAGAAAAGAAAATTGCTGAAAAAATTGAAAAAGCCAAGACAAAAACTATTTTTTTTACAGACGATTTCAGAAGCTATGGCACACCGGAAGCAGTAAAAATTGCCTTGCATCGCTTGGTCCGGAGGAATATATTGAGCCGCATGGGAAGAGGAATTTATGTCAAGCCTGATTACAGCAAACTGCTCGATAAAGAAGTATTACCTGCTATAGAGAAGGTTGCACTGTCCATTGCTAAAAGAGATCAGGCAAAAATAATTCCCACAGGCAGCTATGCACTTTACGCATTGGGCTTGAGCACACAGGTTCCAATGAAAATTGTTTATCTTACTAATGGATCTCCGAGAATAATCAAAATTGGAGAAGCATATATTCAGTTCAAACGAACCAGCACGAAAAACCTTAGTTTAAAAGGTAAAATCAGCACATTAGCCATTCAGGCATTAAAAGAAATTGGCAAAGATCAACTTCGTGAAGATGAAGAAAAGAAAATTATTGATATTTTGAAGAATGAAGATTACAAAAAACTGAAATACGACATTAGCATTGCACCACAATGGATAGCAGAAATAATGGCTAAATCTTTATCCACATGAATGCATTAAATTTTTATAAATTAACAAAAGCAAATAAGATTAATGTATTTGAAGAAATTCAAAAGCATGTACACCTGCCACTGGCTTCAATTGAAAAAGACTGGTGGGTAATACAAAGCCTCGGCATTGTTTTCAGCCTGGATGTGTCCAAATATATAGTTTTCAAAGGAGGCACTTCCCTGAGCAAAGCATGGGGGCTTATTGAGCGTTTTTCAGAAGATATTGATCTGTCACTCGACCGTGAATTTCTTGGCTTTACAGGCAATATCAACCGCACACAGGTGGGCAAGCTCCGTGATGCTTCTTTTGCATACATTTCCACATATTTTTTATCTGATTTAAAGCAAGCTTTTAATCATATCGGGTTCGATGATGTAAACATAAGCCTGGTAGAGGTAAAAAGCCCCGATCAGGATCCGGTAATAATAGAGATAAGTTATCAAGCCGTCACTCCTCACACCGACTATTTAAAACCAAAAGTGTTACTAGAAATCGGAAGTCGTTCTTTGCGCGAACCTTTCACAACAAGGAAATTCTGTTCGTTGGTGGGTGAGCAATTTGCCGGACAAGTATTTGCTGATGATAAAATCAAAGTACCCTGTGTAAATCCGGAACGCAGCTTTCTTGAAAAACTCTTTCTGTTGCATGAAGAGTTTCAACGTCCAAGAGAAAAGATCAGGGTGGACCGCCTGAGCCGTCATCTTTACGACATATTTCGAATTGCGAGTACTCCTTATGCAAAAAAGGCAATAAACGACCCAGACTTGTACAAATCCATTGTTGCTCACAGGAAACGCTTTACAAAACTAAGCGGAGTAGACTATACCTCACATTTTCCACCCGGGCTTCAACCCATACCTCCTGCTGAATTGAGGCCTTTATGGGAAAAAGACTACAAAACCATGCAGAAACAAATGATTTATGGAGAAAGTCTGCCATTCGATAAGCTAATTGAAGAAATTCAGCAAACCGTTGATAGAATCAATCAAATGAAATTTTAAAATATGGTAAAATAATTTCATCTGGAGGTATATAACAGGGTTTAATAAGATAGGAAAGTATAATGATTCAATACTCGGACGTAGCTCTTACTCAAGTAAGGCTTACATCATTGTCTTCGGTGGGGTACTTACACTATCATCATATATAACACACCTTGAATTATCCTATAAGCCTAAGATGC
>CAYNBL010000214.1:0-2123 GCA_964395205.1 uncultured bacterium
GAATCCTTATAAGGAGGGTTTGGCTCAGCTACAAAATCTTCTCCATCGCATTCAAAGTTACCGGCATAATCTTCCGAGATAGCCCAATAATAAAGGTATAATTCAGGAACCCATTGATTAGTCGCAGCTATAATAAAAAGGAATTTATGGCGTTCGCCTGCTATAAATTTAAGCCAATCACTTCCTTCCGTGGCGTCATATGTTGGAACAATAATAACATTATCGTAAAAATATGGATCATAACAATGATAAACAACAAAATCATAATTACCATCAGCTATAGTTCCGTCAAGAGTAGCATGCGTAGCATCTATTGTTATAACTCGATGTAATTCTGTTCCGCGGTTAGCTACCGTACCAATATAAACATGATCTTGAAGCTTAAACGGTATATCTGTTAAAAGTATCTTGTTGCTGGCTATTGCCGTAGCAGCATAATTTGTTCCATTTCGCTCTTCGCCTATTTTTGTTCTCGACGCATAAGCGATATAAAGACAACTTACGCCATCAACATTGGTTTCAGCTATATCTACCCCGAGTTCAGGATCTCCGCCGGTAAATTCAACAACATTAGTAACGGGATCGGTTATGGTTAACGTAAAGGTAGACCCGGACAATACAATTGTGGGCAGAGGAAACGTCATTACTTCGGATGATTTACCAAAATTCCTTTCTCCTGCAGCGAGAGTTTTGTCTGATGCTTGTAAATAGAAATGATATGCTCTTATATTATTGATAACATAATTGTCGTCATTAATTTTATCCCAGGCACCAAAGACCTTAAGCTTAAGTAATCCTATGCTTGTGGGAAGATCATTACTGCCGGAATATTGCATGATTAATTCTCTCTTTTAAAATTTATATCCAATTCCAAATTGTCCGTTCATAGTTGATTTACCATAATCCTTTTGCGAATATCTAAAAAAAACATTGAATATGTATATGTCTGCTGAAATTCTTACATACATTTCGTTGTCGAATTTCTTAAAATCAGAACTTAAATAAGCTATAGAATAATCCATTGACATAATATGCCAAAACTTATGCTTCAATGTCCTCTCTATAATAATTTTAGTGGAAGGAGGAGTTTTGCTATCTTCCCATTGATGAGTTACTCCAACCAGGTAATTTCCATCCAGGATATATTTAAACAGAAACAAACTAACCTTATTACTCTTATATTTATATAAGGCCTTTAAACTAATTTCCGTAAATTTAATGTCTTTTAAATCAACTTTGAGAGTTCTTGCTCCAGCTTGAACGCCAAAAGGAGTATTAATCTTTTTTGGAGGTTGTTTTTTCTTTGCTAATTGATACAGAGGGACATTAGAAGAATCCGTTTCAGATAACTCTTTTAATGCTAACACTCCTCTTTCCCAGACTGTTTTCTTAAAATAATAATCATACTTAATCGATAATTCATAATTAAGATATTCCGTGTTGTCCTTATGTCCCCCTACTGTTTGAATATAAAAATTATCTGTTATTAATTCTGCTCCTATTTCTATGTCTATAGATTCATCTATATTTGCAGAATTTCCGAACTTACCGGTAATATTGATTTCTCTAGAATATAGGGATAGGTATATTATCGATAGTAATGTTATTAATATAATCTTTTTCATGCGACTTTATAGCTTGGAAACCCATCGACTTCAGTCGTGGGAGGAAAAGCTATCCTCCAGTTAAGAGTTCCTGTGTGAAACACACTTTCCACTTGTTTAATGTTAATAGATTTTTTGTTAACCATAATTCTTGCTCCTTTACAGTGTGTACTCTTTGTCTGAACCCACTGTCCGTCTATTTTTACCAGATCGTTGATCTGTATTAGATATCTCTGCCTTCTGATGCTCGGAGCATAACCTCTCCTGTTCTTTTGCAGGGATCTGTTATTCTTTCGCTTCTGTTCTACAGAGAATGGAAAACATCTTTCTTGAGTTCTTCCGCCTGCAACAATAAAAGCATCGTTAATGTGGGATTTTTTTAATCCGATATCACATCTGTCTGTAAATGTTTTATAGCCAAAAGTCAACTTACAATTAATATCATTTTGGAACCTTCCCTTAATGATGTTCATGAAAGTTGATTCTTTATAAGATTTACTTTTCTTTTTTCTTAGGACG
>CAYNBL010000215.1:0-2118 GCA_964395205.1 uncultured bacterium
TGCAAATTGATCTCAGAACAAGGAATGTTGATATGTGATTTATGAAGTAAATATTTACTTCGTAATTCCCTATTCGTTAATCCTTGTTCGATATTCTTCTCCCGCTTCCTCTCCCCTTCTCCTCTTCTCTTGACCCCAGCGGGGTCGTATGGAAATAGAAATTCATCCCAATAAAAACCAACAACCGCAGAGCGGTTGAACAAGGATTTTAATTGATCTCACAACAAGGAACATCCCTCCTTCTACGCCAGCCGGCGGATACGCAGGACGGGCGAAGTATAATTCGTTAATCGATTGTTCACCTGTCCTCCGCCCCGATGGTTCGGGGTAGCGTAGGAGGATGATTCGATATTCGAAGACTCCCATACCCCGAACTCTCCCTCTCTCCTTCTACTCTTCTCTTGACCCCAGCGGGGTCGTATGGAAATAGAAATTCATCCCAATAAAAACCAACAACCGCAGAGCGGTTGAACAAGGATTTTAATTGATCTCTTTCTCCCCCCCCTCTCCCTCTCTCCGCTTCTCTCTCAAACCCTCTGGCAAAGTGTTAATTTACAGGGGTTAGAACTCGTTAGATTACTTGTTTTTTTTGGGGTGAGTTTGTTAAAGATTAAGATTATTACAGCTTAGTCCTTCAAATATTCACAGAATATAATGCTTAATAAATAAAAATATCTATTGCATAGGTTGATTTATTTTGTCAACTTATTTACAATTAATTAAAAATTAGAACTGGAGGTTCGCCATGTTCAATCACAGATCCATTTTATTAACAGTAATTGCTTCTTTATTGTGTTTCCCACTTTTTGCACAATTGTCACATACTTTCACTATCACAGCGAATAGCCATAATCAAGCTTACGCCTATGGCGTTACAGTAGGCTCCGACGGTACTATCTTTCTTGCTAACTTCCATGATGGTCTTCGGGCATTTAGCTATGATGGATCCTCTTTCACCAATACGGCACATATCGATGATGGAGGTTCTGCCTATGGCGTTACAGTAGGATCTGACGGCACTGTTTTTATTGCTAACTTAGATGATGGTCTTCGGGCATATAGCTATGATGGATCCTCTTTCACCAATACGGCACATACCGATAGTGGGGAGCGTGCCAAGGATGTTACAGTAGGACCTGACGGTACTGTTTTTCTTGCTAATGAGGCGGATGGTCTTCGAGCATACAGTTATAACGGGTCTTCTTTCACCAATACGGCACATATCGATAGTGGGGGGTTTGCCGAGGATGTTACAGTAGTATCTGACGGTACTGTTTTTCTTGCTAATGGTAGTGATGGTCTTCGGGCGTACAGCTATGACGGATCCTCTTTCACCAATACGGCACATATCTATGATGGAAGTTATGCCTATGGCGTTACAGTAGTATCTGACGGTACTGTTTTTCTTGCTAATGGTAGTGATGGTCTTTGGGCTTATAACTATGACGGATCTTCTTTCACCAATACGGCACATATCGATGATGGAGGTAATGCATGCGACGTTACAGTAGGACCTGACGGTATTGTTTTTCTTGCTAATAGTGATGATGGTCTTCGGGCATATAGCTATGATGGATCCTCTTTCACCAATACGGCACATATCGGTGTTGGCTTTTCTTCTGCCCTTGGCGTTACAGTAGGATCTGACGGTACTATTTTTCTTGCAAGTAGTTCCGATGGATTGAGTGCATATAGCTATTCTGGCTATGTAGGAATTCAAGATGCTGATTCTAATATACCCTCAACATATTTTCTTTCACAAAATTACCCTAATCCTTTTAATCCAACAACACATTTACAATATGGATTGCCTGAAACATCAAATACGAAATTAATTATCTTCGATGTAATGGGTCGTAAAGTTAACCAATGGAATAAATCTAATCAACAAGCAGGCTGGCATGAAGTGATCTGGGATGGAAATGACATGCATGGTAATGTCGTATCAACCGGGGTATATATTTATAGTTTGAAAGCTGGTGATTTTATTGATACGAAGAAGATGGTATTCATGAAATAAAGATTAAAGACTAAAGTATAAAGATTAAAGTAGGAGCTCAATTTGAGCTCCTTTTTTCTTTATTTATATTATTTTCATTTACGACTTGCAAATTGATC
>CAYNBL010000216.1:0-2109 GCA_964395205.1 uncultured bacterium
ATAAAATACGAAATAAACAATCATTTTGATCTTCACACAACGTTCGGAATTAATCTCATTGAACAAACTCAATACTGTTATAGCGCATTTATGTCCTACCATACATTGTCAGATTATGGCAAATTTAAAGTTGATATAAATTTTGGCATCATTCAGGGGGTATTTGACATTACTTCTACAGAATATGATAATTACGTATTTATTAATCCGGGTGTTACCTTGCATGTTTCATATCCTATCACAAAGAAGATACGCATTGGTTTACAAGGCGGCATGGTATTGATGATCGGATTTGATCAGAGTGCTTGGGGAAGCAGTCTCGAACCTTATACCGGATTGACTTTTACATTTTCAAAATAAAATTATTTTAGAAGCAACATCTTAGCGCTTTGAATAAAACCGCCTGCTTTCATTGTATAAATATATATCCCGCTTGCCAATCCCGATGCATTGAATTGAACTGAGTAAGTTCCCGCTTGACGGTATTCGCCAATTAATGTTGATACGTGTTTACCCGATAATTCATACACATTTATTTCCACATATTCTTCTTGCGGTAATGTATATATGATCTGCGTCACCGGATTAAACGGATTGGGATAATTCTTTTGCAAAGAGTATTCCTTGGGTAATTCAACGATATCCAGCTTGGTATCCGTGTAAAAAGTCAGCGTATCGCTAAAACTGTATACACCCTCTTCATCAATGGCCGCTACAGTCCAAAAATATTCTTTCTGATCACTAAATCTACGATTATCATAATTTGTTTCCGATAGTGTCAAATTATAAACGGACGTTCCACTCGTATACCAATAAAAGACTTTATAATGAACTTTATCACCCGGATCCGGATCTTGAACGGCTGTCCACTCAAGATGAGGGTAACGCGTGGTTTGATAGCTATTGTGTCCCGGAGAGATCTGTACAGGAATCGGGGGCGCTTCATTTACAGTATTAATTCCAAGATCCCGATACTCTTCAGATGAGCGAGTTGTTGCGGATGTTTGATCTACCGCTTCCACATACCAAAGATAATTGCCATTTTCTTTAAGGTCAGCAGACATTTGATAGTCGGTTTCCGGACCATTGTAAATACATTCCATGCTATCTATTTGAGTTCCAAAATAAAGTTTATAATCCAATATTTCATCACCCGGATCTTTATCGGAAGAAGTTTCCCAAGAAAACGAGGGTTTAAGCGTATCGGCTACAAAGTCCTGAGGGGGTGAAAGCAAATTAAAGATCATAGGTAAAGAATTTACCGTATTCACATGGAAACCCCACACTCTTGATAGCTTATCGCCCTCAAAATGTCTTGCTTTAACCTGCCAATACATTGTTTTATTTTCATTCAGATCCTGATCCAATTCCAACCAATTATTTAACGTGATCGTTGAATCATTAAATTGGGGAATATCATTTAAATAAACGACATAGTCCAAAGCTCCCGGAATGGGTTCCCAGGAAAAAACAGGTCTTAAATTATGAATGATCTCCATACTATCCGGGCTAAGTAGCTTTATATCATTCGATGAATTTTCAATTATATCGATATAATTCTCAAATATCTCGTTTTCAGTAATATCACCGGCGCTTGCACTGACGGAAACGGTATAAGATCCCACTGATGAATAATTGTGTTTCACAGAATCACCTTTTGCGGTGGCCCCATCTCCAAAATCCCAATTGTATTCATATTCACCGGCCGCTAAAGTGGAAACAACGGCGAAATTGATATTATAATCCGGATAACCGATTGTATGGTCGGCACTTATATTCACCTCATCTAAGGTTGCCGGAAGCCATTTCATTGCATCAAAAGCTATTTTTTCACTGCTTATACCTGTCGAATCACCAAGATACACATAGTCTGATCCGTCATTCTTCATCATGTACTTCCCAAGCGAAACCCAGCTGTCGGGATGAGCTGATTGGTCAATCATAACTTTAGCTTCACCGGCGGCATGATCAATTCTATAAATAGCTGAGCTTGCAGTTGCAGTTGCAGGAATGTAAGCTTTGATCTCATAATAATCGTCTGTATCCATTTGCGGCGTCCAGGTCACATAACATATATCACTTTCACTTACTTCAGAATAGGTCCACCAA
>CAYNBL010000217.1:0-2108 GCA_964395205.1 uncultured bacterium
TCCATGAAAAAGGGAGTTAAATGAAGTCAGAAGAGATTTACAAAAAGTACCCGAAGAATGAAGCACCGAATATGATTCCAATGCTTCAGGATATTCAGGGTATTCTCGGCTATTTGCCGGAAGATGACATTATCCGGGTCGCTCGACATTTAGGCGTTCCCACAAGTCGGGTGTATGGTGTAGCAACTTTCTACAACCAGTTCCGTCTTACGCCCCTCGGCAAGCATGTTATTCGTGTATGTCGCGGAACCGCTTGCCACGTTAAAGGTTCATTGGATATTCTCCAGATTCTTGAAACTGAACTCGGCATCTCAGCAGGTGAAACCACGAAAGATATGCAATTCACGATTGAAACCGTTGCCTGTATCGGTGCTTGCTCTATTGCCCCGGTCATCGTAATTGATGGTAAATATTACGGCGGACTGACCAGCAAGTCGGTTCACAAACTGATCAAAGAATACACAAAGAAAGACTAGGCAGATGAATACATTTAAAGAAATTTTATCCAAAAAAATCCCTGCCGAAAAATTCATTGAAGTTATCGGCGGCACATATGACGCAAGTAAAGCCGGGATTACTCCCGAAAATATTCTTGAAATGAGATCTGTCATTTCTATGGAAAAAGCAGAAAAGCCCGTCATACTTGTTGGTATGGGCACCTGCGGACTTGCGAACGGCGCGCAGGATGTTTATGACATGTTCGAACAGGAATTAAAAAAATACGAAATTGATGCAGTTCTATCAAAAGTTGGATGCGTTGGTTATTGTGCTGAAGAAGTCATTGTCGACGTTAAAGTTCCAGGTTTCCCCCGCATCTCATATAAACGCGTTACTCCTGAAAATGTAGATACAATTATTGAACGTACGATTGTTAATAAAGAACCGGTCATTCAAAAAGCACTCGGTAAATACACTGATGCCGATCCTTCTATTTGGCCGGAAATTCCCTTATTGAAAGATATCCCTTTCTTCAAGTTACAGAAAAAAGTTGTTCTTGAAAATTGCGGTGTTATCGATCCTGAAAATATAGATCAGTATTTGGCACGAGGTGGATATCAGGCACTATCATCTGTCCTGAGCGATAAATCTCCTCTAGATGTGATCGAAGATACAAAAAAAGCCGGTCTACGCGGTCGAGGGGGCGGCGGATTTCTGTCCGGTAAAAAATGGGAATTTGCATATAATGTTGAAAGTGACCAAAAATATCTTATTTGTAATGCCGATGAAGGCGATCCCGGTGCATTCATGGACCGAGCCGTTCTAGAAGGCGATCCTCACCGTGTCATTGAAGGTATGGCCATTGCAGCCTATGCCATCGGCGCAAGCAAAGGTTATGTTTATTGTCGTGCAGAATATCCGCTGGCGATATCACGTCTTGAAAAAACTATTGCCGATGCAATGGAATATGGCCTGCTGGGCGAAAACATTCTTAACAGCGGTTTTACATTTGAGCTGAAGATCAAAAAGGGTGCAGGTGCTTTTGTCTGCGGTGAAGAAACAGCCCTTATCAACAGTATTGAAGGCCGTCGTGGTACACCAAGACCTCGTCCTCCTTTTCCTGCTGTTTCCGGACTCTTTGGTAAGCCCACAATCATTAATAATGTCGAAACTCTAGCCAATGTCCCGGTTATCTTTAGCAAAGGTGTTGACTGGTACTCTTCTATTGGAACCGATGCCTCAAAAGGTACCAAAATATTTGCACTTTCCGGAAAAGTTGTGAACACCGGTTTGGTTGAAGTTCCCATGGGAACGACCATTCGCCAAGTGATCTTTGGCTGTGGTGGTGGTGTCCCTGATGGTAAAAATTTTAAAGCTGTTCAAATCGGCGGTCCTTCGGGCGGTGCCTTACCTGAACAGTTCCTTGATACAGAGATCGATTACGAGAATCTTAAAAAGGTTGGAGCCATGATGGGTTCCGGTGGTCTCGTGGTGATGGATGAATCAACTTGTATGGTGGATCTTGCAAAATACTTCATGCAATTTATTACATCCGAATCTTGTGGGAAATGTATCCCTTGCCGTGAAGGTACAAAACGACTTCTTGAGATCCTTGAAAGGATCACAAAAAGCTACCGCGAAGAAGAAACCGAGATCGATTCTCTCATGCG
>CAYNBL010000218.1:0-2055 GCA_964395205.1 uncultured bacterium
AAGAGAACCTCCGAGATAATATGAGTAATTTGGAATTGGTACTTAATATGTTGGCAGAGGCATCAACAACAGAGATATCTAAAGAAAAAACACCCAAAGGATTGGAAGAAAATAAAAAAGTTGCTCGTAAGGGTGGAACTGCCGCAAAAAAAGCACGTATAGAAATTGAAAAACAGACAGGTAAATCCATTATTGGTAATACAAATACAATAGACTTATCAAATGAGTAAAATTAATTGAAGGAAAGATCTAATGATCATATCATATACAGGAAACGGAAAAGGAAAAACCTCAGCGGCATTGGGCACGGTATTGCGTGCAGCCGGCTACCATCATAGCTCTTGCATCATACAATTTATAAAAGATGGTTCACAGTATGGAGAACATCACGCTATTAATCACCATTTAAATGATTTTGTGGAAGTTTACCAGGCAGGAATTGGTTTTTATAAATTACCCGGTGATGAACACAGCGAAACGGATCATTTGAAAGCAGCGAGTGAGGCGGTAAAATTTGCTTACAAGAAGATCAAAAGCAAGAAATATGATATCATTGTTTTGGATGAAATATTGACCGCTCAAATGGTCGGTCTTGTTGATGAAAAGGAAGTTTTAAAAATAATGGATAGCATTCCGGAAGGTATGCACCTTATTGTTACCGGTCGCGGTGCCAGTGATGCCATTATCGAACGGTCGGATCTCGTTACGGAAATGAAAGAGATCAAGCATCCGTTCCAGAAGGATGAACCCGCAGTAGAAGGGATCGATTTTTAAATGAACAAATTCGAAAAAGGCGTTTCCGCCTTTAAATCAATAGAAAGTGATCCTGTCATTTTGGATGAGATCGCTGCTTTAAAAGAAGAATTAAAAGATGACTTGGTCATCTTGGGTCATCACTATCAACGAAATGATGTGATCCGCTTTGCCGATGTGACAGGCGATTCGCTTATTCTCAGTCAAAAAGCTGCAGAAATGAAGAAAAAGCACATTGTCTTTTGCGGTGTTTATTTTATGGCCGAATGTGCCGATATTCTCAGTGACGATGATCAAAAAGTATATATACCTGATATGCGTGCGGGTTGTGCAATGGCGGACATGGCAGATATCAAAGATGTCGAAATGATCTGGGAGCATTTGATAAGCGGAACAAAAGAAAAGATCATTCCAATTACTTATATCAATTCATCGGCAGATATCAAATATTTTGTTGGAAAGAACGACGGCATTATCTGTACCAGCTCGAATGCGCCTCGTGTTTTTGATTGGGCAATGGAAAGAGGCAGCAAGATCCTTTTCCTGCCTGACCAATTTCTCGGAATAAATACGGCAATAAGCAAAGGTATCCCGGAATCGGCAATTTTCACTCTTGATCGTTTACCGGATGAAAAGGCCATTGAAAGATCACAGGTCTTTCTCTGGAACGGTTACTGCAGCGTCCATAAACGCTTTATACTGGACGATGTTACAAAGCGCAGAAAAGAATACCCCGGGATCAATATCGTCGTGCACGGCGAATGTACGGCAGATGTGGTAAAAGCTGTTGATGCTTTTGGCTCTACTTCCACGATCATTAAGATGATAACCGAGTCAGAAGAGGGGAGTGCCTGGGCAGTCGGGACAGAGCAGCACCTTGTTCAACGATTAACAGAAAGATTTCCGGATAAAACCATTTTGCCTTTATCTGAATCCGGCTTTCAGTGCGTGACCATGAGCATGATCACACCCGTGAAATTACTCAATACTTTGAAAGAGATAAAAGAAGGCAAAACTGGGCACGAAGTTCGCGTTGATCCTGAAATTAAACACTATGCAAAAACAGCATTAATCCGTATGTTAGCCCTATGATAAAGCGTGGAATTACATTTATTGTTGTTCTGGTACTCCTTCTAACCGGCTGTGCCACAAAATCTTATGTTCGTCTTGAAGATGATCGTCTAGTGAAAGAGACCTTTTCTGCCGATAGCACAATTATACAAAATATGAATATGGCAAACACTCGGCAAACTTACTTTCAGGATTCGCTATTTTCAGTCATAAAACTTGAAACAGATTCCA
>CAYNBL010000219.1:0-2051 GCA_964395205.1 uncultured bacterium
AATATTCAAATTCAAAATACTATGCATCTTTTATCGGTTTTTTCCCTTCAGACGACCCTGCCTTACTATGTGCTGTTGTCATCGACGAACCGGCATATGGGCTCCATCATGGTGGTACAGCGGCAGCACCAGCTGTAAAAAATACATTTAGCCGAATCATAAATACTCCCGATTTTAATCAGCACTATCCGACGGTTTCCAAAAATCATGTTGAAAATAAAATCAAGATGGAGAAGAACAATAATACTGTAAATCTTCAATTATCCATTATACATGGTAACGATGCAACTAAAGTAAAATCATCAACTAATAAAATTGATGAGGAAAATAAAACTCCTCTTAGGTCGGAACCCATCGTTGATTATGATATTATCATGCCGGATATTGTCGGTAGACATGTTCTAAATGCAGAACAAACACTGCGTTCCTTTGGACTGAATGTTGAACGAAATACGGATCGCGGAAAAGTCAGCTATCAATCTCCTGCTCCAGGAACTTACCTGAAAGAGGGCGCTACTTGCAGATTGGAGGTCAGTCAATGAAAAAACTGTCTGCTATCCTGAATGCTTTGGAGCTTCCCTACCGCATCAACGGTTTAGATGTCTCTATTACTGGAATTACTTATGACTCCCGTAAAGTAAGTGAAGGCTCATTATTTGTTGCGATAAAAGGCTTTAACAACGATGGTCACGATCATATCGAAAGCGCTGTCAAGCAGGGAGCTGCAGCTTTAGTTGTTGACCATGACGTTTCCTTTAAACTTACGCAACTCATCGTTCACGATACACGAAGCGCACTTTCTGAATTAAGTTATGAATATTACGGGTGCGCTTACAATAATTTCGAATTAACGGGTATTACCGGTACGAACGGTAAAACCACCATGACGCATCTACTTTATCAACTTGCAGAAAAAGCCGGTATGGATCCCGCTTTGATCGGGACACTGGGAGTACGAACTAAAAATGGACTGATCGAAGGCGAGCGCACGACTCCTGAGAGTTCAGATCTTGCCAAACAATTCTATGATTTGGATAAGCAAGGTGTTTCCAGCTTATTTATGGAAGTTTCCTCACATGCTATTGCATTAAAACGCGTACATGGTTTACGATTTAATGCTGCGGTCTTTACAAATCTCACTCAAGATCATTTGGATTTCCATCCGACAATGGAAGACTATTTTAATACAAAAGCAGAATTATTTGAGAACATGAAACCCGGTGGCCGAGGCATTATCAATATTGATGATCCTTATGGTCATCGTCTTTATAAAGAACTCGAGATAGGTAAGATATCTTATTCCATTGAAAATGATGATGCAGATTACTATTTCAAGAATTTGAGTGTCACTGTCAACGGCATAGAGGGAGTACTTGTAACCCCAAACAGTGAATTAAATATTACCGCATCTCTTCTTGGAAGATTCAATGCCGAAAATATCGCAGGAAGCATTGCGGCCTGGGAACAACTCTACCCGGATGTTGAGATAAATTTTAATGATCTTCATTTTGAACCGGTCAGCGGACGAATGGAAATGATCGCAACAAAGAAAGCTACTGCAGTGATCGACTATGCCCATACTCCCGATGCCATGGAAAAAGCTTTGAAAGCGGCATCTGAACTGGCTGATAAAAAAGAGATCATTACGGTTTTTGGTTGCGGCGGTGACCGCGATAAAGCAAAACGCCCGTTAATGGGTAAAATTGCAGAAGATTACTCTGATAAGATCATTTTAACGAACGATAATCCCAGAAATGAAGAACCTCAAGCAATCATCAATGAGATCCTTGAAGGGATCGCGGACAAAAATAAGGTTGAGGTGTGTATCAATCGTGAAAAAGCGATCTCGGAAGCCTGGACAGCATCGAAGCACGGCGATATTCTTATGATCCTTGGGAAAGGTGCTGAAACTTACATGGAGATCAAGGGACATAAACTGCCCTTTAACGATAAAGAATTAATACTAAAGCTGGAGCAAAAGAAATAAAACCCTCTACCCCCCCCCCCCCCCCCCCCCCCCCCCCCCCGCCCCCCCCCCCCCCCCCCCCCCC
>CAYNBL010000220.1:0-2049 GCA_964395205.1 uncultured bacterium
CTTGAAAATGGTCAAACAGGTTTATCGGTTGCATTTGATCTCCCTACTCAAATAGGTTATGATTCAGATAATCCGATCTGTGATGGCGAAATCGGAAAAGTGGGAGTCGCGATCGATTCATTGGAAGATATGGAAGTCCTATTCGATCAGATACCTCTTGATAAAGTTTCAACCAGTATGACCATTAATGCACCGGCAGCGGTTTTGCTTGCTATGTACATGGTTGTTGCAGAAAAGCAGGGCGTGAGTCCCGATAAATTGACCGGTACGATACAAAATGATATCTTGAAAGAATATATTGCCAGGGGAACATATATTTATCCCCCAAAAGAATCAATGCGTCTTGTCACGGATACCTTTGAATATTGTTCTAAACAACTACCTAAATGGAATACAATTTCAATATCCGGATATCATATTCGTGAAGCCGGTTCAACAGCCGCTCAGGAGATCGGTTTTACACTGGCGGATGGAATTGCCTATACTGAGGCGGCCTTGAAAGCAGGAATGGATGTTGATGAGTTTGCTGGTCGTTTGTCATTCTTTTTTAATGCACACAATAATCTTCTTGAAGAAGTTGCAAAGTTTCGTGCCGCACGACGTCTTTGGGCAAAGATCATGAAAGATCGTTTTTCCGCAAAAAAAGAAAAATCCCTGATGCTACGTTTTCATACGCAAACGGGTGGTTCAACCCTGACGGCGCAACAACCGGACAATAATATTGTTCGTGTTGCCATACAGGCTTTGTCGGCCGTAATGGGTGGAACTCAAAGTCTGCATACTAACAGTAAAGAAGAGGCACTTGCTTTACCTGCAGAAGAATCAGTACGTATTGCATTGCGTACTCAGCAGGTTATAGCGCACGAAAGTGGTGTCACTCAAACGATCGATCCTCTTGCAGGTTCATATTTTGTTGAAGCACTTACAGATAAACTTGAAGCGGAAGCTCTTGCCTATATAGAAAAGATCGATGAACTTGGCGGTATGCCCTCAGCTATCGAACAAGGTTATGTTCAGCGGGAGATCCAACGCGAGGCATATCGCACTCAAAAAGAGATTGAAAATAATGAATGTATTATTGTAGGGCTCAATAAATTTACTGTGAAAGAAGATGCTCCGAAGAACCTTCTTCGTGTTGATAGAAGAATACAGGAAGAACAAATTAATCGTATTGATAACCTAAAATCTCGCCGGAATAACAGAGAAGTAGAAAAAACCCTCGTAGAACTAAAAAAAGCATGTAATAGTAATGATAATCTAATGCCATACATTGTATCTGCTGTGCGTGTTTATGCTACTCTGGGTGAAATATGCAATGTTATGCGGGATGTTTTTGGTGAATATAAAGAAAATATTGTTATATAGAAGAAAGAGAGATTATGGTTAAAAAAATATCACACATTGGCATTGCGGTTGAATCTCTTGACGAACAGATACCTTATTATCGTGATGTCTTGGGTTTAAAACTAGCCGGTATTGAAACAGTGGAAGATCAAATGGTAAAAGTTGCTTTTTTTGATGTTGGTGATACTCGTATTGAATTACTTGAAGCCACTGATGAAAAAAGCCCTATAGCAAAATATATTGCAAAAAAAGGCCAGGGTGTTCATCATATGGCTTATCAAGTTGATGATTGTAAATTAGCAATTAATCAAATGGATGGAAAAGGGATGCGATTGATTGATACAGAACCAAGAATGGGAGCCGGAGGACATAAGATCGCATTTTTACATCCTAAATCAACTTTTGGGATATTAACTGAACTTACAGAAGAACATAAGTAAGGGAAGATAGGAGAGAATATGGATGAATTGAAGCATTTGCAGGAAATGCGCCGGGAATCTCACATGGGTGGTGGTAGAGACCGGATAGCAAAACAGCATGAAAAAGGGAAAATGACAGCCCGAGAGAGAATTAAAGAATTGCTTGATAATGATTCTTTTGAAGAATTTGATACATTTGTTAAACATCGCTGTACAGATTTTGAAATGGATAAAAAACATTTCCTTGGAGATGGTGTTGTTACCGGTTGCGGTACGATAGATGGTC
>CAYNBL010000221.1:0-2038 GCA_964395205.1 uncultured bacterium
ATATGTTTCCGTTTACAACTTTGGTCAATCGGTAGCTGACGGAGTAACAGTACCCCTCTATTATGAAAATCGAGTACCAAGACTTAAAAACGTCAACGAAAACCTCGAAGAGCAAATGGGGCAACTTATGGACAGATATGATCTTGATGAAGACGAAGAAGAAAAACTAGAACGAGAATATTCAAATTTTTATGAGATAGTTACTCGAGAAGATCGCCTGAATACTATTGCACGCGATATTGTAGAACATTATGTTGGGCGAGGATATGATGGAAAAGCAATGGTGGTTTCTATTGATAAGAAAACCACTTTTCGCATGTATGCCAAAGTTAAAAAAGAATGGGATCGGTATATCGCCAAATTACGCATGAGTCTTTCCCGTACGACAGATGAACGCGAACACTCAAAGATTTTGGCAAAATTAGAACAACGCGAAAATGTAGATATGGCGGTGATGTTGAGCCTGGGCGGTAGTCAAAACGAAATTGCTGACATGGAAGAATTTGAAATTGATGTAAAACCAATTCGTGAAAGGATTCTTAAAAAAACTTCAAAAGACGGCAGAGTTATATCGCTGGAAGATGAATTCAAAGAAGCTGATAGTAATTTGCGTATTATTTTTGTTTGCGCTATGTGGATGACAGGCTTTGATGTGCCAAACCTTTCCACATTGTATTTGGATAAACCATTAAAAAATCACACTTTGATGCAAACCATCGCTCGTGCCAATCGCGTGGCTGATGAAGGCAAAAAGAACGGACTCATTGTTGATTATATAGGTGTTTTCAAAAATATTGAGCGTGCTTTAGCCTTATATGCAGCCAGTGGAATAGATGGAGATGACATAATAAAGAGCAAAGATGAATTATTAAGTGATTTGAAAAACGCACTTTATACAGTCAAAGAATTTTTAAGTGCCGAGCAAATTGAGCTTGAACCATTACTTTTAGCACCAGGCGAACAAAAACTATTATTACTTGGAAAATACGCGAATACAATCATTGGTAAACAGGAAAAGAAAAAGAAATTTTTAAACCTTGCTAGCAATCTACAAAGTGCGTATCGCTGTGTATTGCCTGATCCAGATGCAGAAGATTTTTATAAAGAAGTAACAGCTGTGCGAGTACTTGCTTCCCGTATTCGTGATGTTGGATCACAGAGTATTGATGTCTCTCAAGTAAAAAAAGATTTGGAGGATTTGCTTGATAAGTCCATTCAGACTGGCGAATATGTCATATCTGCTCATAAAAAAATAAAAGATTTAAGTGCTCTTGATGCTGATGCTTTACAAGTATTTTTTGCAGGGCTTGATAATAAAAACCTACAGGTTGAATCAATGTCAGCAGAACTTGAACAAAAAATAACAGAAATGGTAAGAAGAAATAAAAAGCGGGCAAAGTTCATGGAAAGACTTATGTCACTCTTGCAAGAATATAACAGTGGGGCACATGACGTTGACCAGCTTTTTGATGATCTAATTATTTTAGCAAAAGACTTAGACGAAGAAGAACAAAGAGCTGTAAAAGAAAATTTAAGTGAAGAAGAATTAGCAATTTTTGATTTATTGATTAAGAAAAACTTAAATCCAGATGAAGTCGCTAGTATTAAAAACGCAAGTCATGAGCTATTAATAAATTTAAAACCGCTTCTTGTTCCACACTGGAGGGATTTCGAAATAAATCGTGCCGGAGTAAAAATTGCTATATCAGATTTGTTATTTGCAAAATTGCCAGAGCCAACTTATACAGAAAAGGAATGTGAACTGAAAGGATTTGAAGTTTATAACTTCGTTTATGAGTATTATCAAGATGCGAGAAGTTTGGCGTATGCTTAAAGTCAAATGAGGAGTCTTCATATCGGAGAATGACACAACAAAGCAAAAGGAAGGTAAACAGGCGATTTAAATCGTCTGTTCAAAACAATGGATATCAGCAAAGCTTCTGTTCGCAATGACAGAAAGACGTTCTTGACAGTAGTGTGTTGATAGATTGAATTTGGAGGAATGATATGACGCAAGAAACTATTAAATGTCCCAAAT
>CAYNBL010000222.1:0-2035 GCA_964395205.1 uncultured bacterium
TATGTAAACTATGTTATGAAACTTTATCTGTAAACGATGTTATGAGATTCGTCACGTACTGCGTACTGTTTACTTCTTCTTGCAGTTCCAACCATCTCAACTCAGCTTCTTCCAATTCACCCGATACCTTCTCATGCTCGCGTGAAAGTTTGCTCATATCAGCGAGTGACAGATCCTTGAAATCGGGGGCGATGAACATTTTATCCAACTCTTTTTTACGAGCTGTCAATGTTTCAACCAGCTTATCGAGCTTTTTGATTTCTTCCCGGAGCCCTTTTTGCGCTTGGTAGCGTTTTTGGCGTTCCTCAGCTTCGATGCGTTTTTGAGCTTTTCGGTCCAGTTCGAGCGGTTTTTCTTCCGCCTTAGTTGTTTTATCCTCAACTAAAAGGAATTTTGCCTCATATTCGGAGTAGTTGCCCAGGAATTCTCTGGCATGATGATTCTTGAAATGCACGACTTTCGTCACCAGCATATCCAAAAAGAATCTATCATGAGAAACGATCAAAACAGATCCGTCAAAATCATCCAGAGCGGATGCGAGGATCTCTTTGCTTTGCATGTCCAGGTGATTGGTCGGTTCATCAAGAATGAGAAAATTCACTTTGGATAACAGCAATTTAATAAGGATCATGCGACTTTTTTCACCGCCGCTCAGAACGGAAACGGGTTTTTCAACATCCTCACCGGAAAAGAGAAAGCGTCCAAGGATCGAACGGACCTCATTTCGGGGTAAAAATGCCGCGGCATTCCAAATTTCATCGAGAACGGTATTCTTACCGTCCAGTTGTTCCAAATGATGCTGGGCAAAATAGCCTATTTGAAGGTTGTAACCCAGCGATAATTTGCCTTCCTGAGCTTTCAGATCACCGGTAATAAGTTTCATGAGGGTTGATTTACCCACGCCGTTCGGTCCGACCAGTGCGACTTTTTCTCCGCGCCGGATCTCAAAGTTGGAGTCGGTAAAAATAGGGTCTATATCATAGGCAAAACCCAAATTCTGAGCCGAAACCACAGGGTCACCGCTTCGTTCGGGCTTATTGAAAGAAAATTTAATTTTAGCCGTATGCGTATCAATATCCGTGACTTTGATTTTGGATAATTGCTTTACGCGACTTTGAACCTGTTTGGCCTTGCTGGCTTTATATCGGAAACGATCAACAAATTGCTCAAGGTGAGCGATCTTGCGCTGTTGATTTTTCATGGTAGAAAGTTCATGCTCGATACGCTGCTCTTTTTGGATCTCGTAGTCGGTAAAATTACCCGTATAAGAAATGATCTTGCCGTTATCGACCTCGATCACGGAATTTATGAGCTTATCCAGAAAATATCTATCATGAGAGACCATGATCAGCGTTCCGCGGTAAGCGGACAAGAGGTTCTCAAGCCAGATCAGGGTTTCCATATCCAGGTGATTGGTGGGTTCGTCCAGCATGAGGCAATCGGGCTTTTTAAGCAGTATCTTAGCCAGGGCAATACGCATGTGCCAGCCGCCGGAGAATTCAGAAACCGGGCGATCAAAATCACTTTCTTTGAATCCCAATCCGGTCAGGATCTCTTTGGCTTTTGCTTCAACTGCATATCCGTTAAGTTGATGAAAACGTTCTTGAAGATGGTCATAGGCTTGCATTAATCGCGCACTCGGATCTTCGGAAATACTAGCTTCAAGTGAGCGCATTTCCTTTTCCAATTTGAAAATATGCTTAAAAACGGTTAGGACTTCATCCAAAAGGAGTGTCGGAGCATTATTATACGCGATCTCCTGGGGGAGATAGGCGACTTTCATTCTTTTGGGAACGACTACCTGGCCTTCGTTTGGTTCCGACATACCTGCGATCATTTTTAAAAGCGTAGATTTGCCTGAGCCGTTTTGTCCCACTAAACCAATATGCCTCCCGGGAGGGATGGAGAGATTGCAATGGTCAAAAACCGTTTGCGCACCAAAATTGACTGAAATATCGACGAGTTGTATCATAAGGGCAAATTTAAAGGCAAAAGGCAAAAGTACAAAGGCAAAAGTAAGATAAAAGGCAAAAGT
>CAYNBL010000223.1:0-2008 GCA_964395205.1 uncultured bacterium
ATATGTAAACTATGTTATGAAACTTTATCTGTAAACGATGTTATGAGATTCGTCATTTACTGCTTACTGCTTACTGTTTACTGCCTACTGTTCACCGTTTACTATTCTTGCATCAAGCATGAAAATTCTGTAGATTTATTCCACTACACGTATTAGTCTGAATAAATAATGAAGGAGGGTTTCTATGCATGCGACAAATGACCATAAGAATTTGCATGTTTTTTTAGCTGTCTTGAACTTTTTGCTTTTTGCGGGTATGCTCACCGTTAATGCACTCGCGAATATCTTACCGATCAATGGACTCAATACTGGCGAACTGTCGGCACTGTATCCGAATCTGTTCGTACCGGCGGGATTGACCTTTTCCATTTGGGGTTTGATCTATATCCTGTTATTCATTTATGTCCTCTACGCTTTGGTTGTTACGATCAAAGGAACGAAAGGCGTACTCTGTATAAAAACGCAACTGGCCTTTGCGCTGACCTGTCTATTGAACGGCGCCTGGATCTTTTTCTGGCATTATAAACTGATCGTTTGGGCTGAAGTGATCATGCTGGTTTTGCTTATCACGCTGATCTACCTCTTTCAAAAAACCGGTAAACTTGAGACAAAGGGATTTCTCAGAACCCTGGCTATTTCCGCTCCCGTTAATATCTATCTAGGATGGATCACGGTTGCGACCATTGCGAACACAAGCGCCCTTTTGGTCGCAAAAAACTGGGCTGCTTGGGGCCTCTCTGAAAACATCTGGACGGTCACGATGATCTTGATCGCCACCGGCATCACCGTTATCATGCTGATCAAAAAACGAAAAGTTTGTTATGCGCTGGTGATCATTTGGGCCTTTGCCGGGATCATGATCAAACGATATAACGCTGAGATTCTCTACAAAGATATCCTGTTTACGCTATCTGTGTCGCTGGGTATTCTTGTCATCGTTACTTTCTATGCTCTTATAAAAAACCTACTTAAACGTAATTAATATAGGATAACAGCTTATGCGTATCGCCCTGCTTTTTTTCAGCGGAACCGGTAACACGAAATGGCTCACCGAAATTCTTTCCTCTTTTCTTACTGAAAAAGGCGGATCGGTATCTATTTTTAATCTTGAAGATGATATTAAATTTCAGGCAAAAGATTATGATACCATTCTAGTTGCTCACCCCGTATATGGAGCACACGTCCCCCGCTTAGTCAGCGATAAAGTGCAAATCTTAATACAGGGAAATATTCCCGTCACCGTGATCGCGACCTATGGCTATGTAAATGCCCTGGGGTTCTTTGCGGAAAAGAAAGCTTTGGGACGAAAAATAACTTCTTATTATAACGTCAAAATGTTCAATAACATTTCAACACCCAAAATGAAGATGGGGATCAAGACACTTGAAAAACGTTTAGTGGCAAAAAAGCGGTTGATCCGGAAAATTGAAAAGATCGGTGCATCTATCATGCAGGGTAAACGCAAGATCGAGGGGATTGGCCCCCAACTTCTTGTTGGAATTAAGATAAGAAAAGCATTTCGTGAGGGACTTCATACTCATTATCAAACGCTGGGCGTGGATCCCGAACGCTGTACAGATTGCGGAAAATGCATCCGCGAATGTCCCACACATTCTATTGTGCAGGAGGGCAGCATCTTTACTTTTCACGCCACCTGTACCGCCTGCATGCGCTGTTACAGTAATTGTCCTACACAAGCCATTACGATCAGCGGAAAATATGCGGACCCGGAAATATATACGCGGTATTTAGGTCCCTGGAAGTAAATCAATTGACCCAACTTCGCTAAAGCTACGCTGGGCAGGTAATTGACAATTGACAGAGGACAATTGACAATTAATAATATTTTTGTCATTTCGACCGAAGTTCAGAGTCTGTCAAGATTCTGAACGCAGTGGAGAAATCTCAAATTTCTCACTTAATTTTAATCATTTGAGATCTCTCCACTACTCCCGACCCCGATTACCAAGACCAAAACAAGTATTATTTTACTAAAATCGGATTTACA
>CAYNBL010000224.1:0-1992 GCA_964395205.1 uncultured bacterium
CCCAATTCGGTTACCATATTGAATTTTCTGGCGATAATGCCATCGACAAGGTCGGTCAAAGCTATGACAACATATATGATAAATAATAGTATTGGAGATAGGAATCCGGGTGGCGGAAAATTACGAACATACAACAAATACAAAACAGCCGACATGATAATTCTGAATATGGTAAGCAGATTCGGCAATTTTAGGATATCTTTATTCATTGTTGTATTACTTTCTTTCTAATTCGTTATTTGTCTGAGCCGTTTCAACACTTTTAACAAAGATTGCTATTAATTGATTGTTTTCATTCAATGCCTTATCTAATCCTATTTCATCTTTCAACAAATGGCTTCTCTTTATCAATTCGAGACAAATAAATGTTTCTCGAAGTTCTTTTAAAACTATTTTTATCTTATGAATAAAATCTTTTTCTTGATTCACCGCTTTGAGCTTCACCATAATTCAAGGATACAGATGTACCTGATCTAACCAATTGTCCTGATAGGTGACCTCCCACTTTGTCAGTTGGCATTTCATTCACAATTTCAATGATCAATGTCGAAAACGATATTAATCGTTCTTCTAAATCAAACCTTTTCATACGAGCCCCCCTCGTTTTGCGTTTAATTTATATCCGAACAAGAAACTCCATGATATCCGAACAAGGAACATCGATATGTGATTTGCGAAGTCTTCAAATATCATATATCGTTAATTTTAATCTCCGTAGCCTTGTGCGTAGGAAATCCTTGTTCATTATTCTATTTCTTCATGTCAAATTCAAACTTCTTTCTTTAGATATCCGAACAAGAAACGCCGATATGTGATTTACGAAGTCCTCAAATATCATATATCGTTAATTTTAATCTCCGTAGCCTTGTGCGTAGGAAATCCTTGTTCATTATTCTATTTCTTCATTTCAAATTCAAACTTCTTTCTTTAGATATCCGAACAAGGAACATCGATATGTGATTTGCGAAGTCTTCAAATATCGAATATCGTTAATCCTTGTTCATTATTCATTCGGAATCTCTATCCTTCCTTCTATGGCGCGTGCCAACGTGGCTTCATCGGTATATTCCAGATCACCGCCAATGGGAATACCCCGTGCAAGACGCGTTATCTTGATGGGTTTATCCTTCAGCAGGCGAGTCAAATAAAAACTGGTCGTATCGCCTTCCACAGATGGATTAATGGCCAATATGATCTCTTTGACCGGTTCTAATCGACTCATCAGACTATTGACCGCCAGATCATCGGGACCAATACCGTCCAAAGGTGAGATCAGTCCGCCCAAAACATGATATTTACCGCGATAGGAGACCGATTTTTCCAATGCGATGACATCCAGACTATCTTCAACCACGCAGATAACACTTTCATCGCGTTTTGTATTGGCACAAATATCGCAGGGCGAATGCTCGGTGATGTGATTGCAAACCGTGCAATGTTCAATTTTATCCTTAAGATCTACAATAGCTTTGGCGATCTCAAGTATATCTTCACGTTTTTTATCCAATAAATAAAACGCTATACGACGAGCACTTTTCCGCCCAATACCGGGGAATTTGGAAAAGATCCGCTCTACATCAGTAATTACATCAGGGATACCAGCCATGAAGCTTCCTTTAGAATCCGGGGATATTCATTCCGCCGGTAATGCCACCCAGCGTGCTTTGTGTAAGTTCATCTACCGCTTGCATTGCCTGGTTAACGGCAGCAACGATCATATCTTCGATCATTTCTGGATCTTCTTTAAGAATTTCAGGTGCGATCTTAATAGATTTTAGAGATTTTTTACCCGTTGCAACTACGGTGACCATTCCACCGCCTGCGCTTCCTGTAACTTCTTTGACTTCCAGCTCTTTTTGAGCGTCTTCCATTTGTTTCTGCATTTGCTGAGCTTGTTTCATCAGCTGCTGCATATTTCCTTTGGGTAACATATTTAATTCCTCTGCATTAATAATTTCATTTACCGTAAAAGATAATTAAAAGTCTGTGAGA
>CAYNBL010000225.1:0-1964 GCA_964395205.1 uncultured bacterium
ACGTTAAAGCAGAAAGAATAATGGCAAGGAGGAAGTTTGCTTTCGGCAGCGTTCCCGGGATGCCAGGCTGAGACAACCATGCGTCTCAAATTAGGGGTTTCGGGATTAATTTTTATCTCTTTTAATGTATCGATCACGAATTGTATCTGATCAAATACCAGAGTTCCCGTCGCTGGATCGGTTTTAGTCCAACGGGTTTTCCAGTTTTCTCCGGGGAGATGTCCGGTCTCGGGAACCGGGAATCGACGCCAAAAACGACCGTATGCAGTTTCCAACAATCCTTCTTCGTTAGCCCAAGCATTCCATATCTTGGTTTTTTGACTTAGATTCTTGATATGTTCTTCGCCGCTCAAATACCAAAGCAATTCATGCAGCATGGATTTATAGTACATCTTTTTTGTGGTCAGCAGGGGATAACCCTTGGAAATATCAACTTTGTAGAAATATGCAAAGCTGGAGAGAGTGGAAATACCTGTACGATTCGTCTTTTTTACACCGTTTTCCAAAACATATTTAACCATATCAAGATATTGCTGCATGATAGCTCCCCTAAGTGTAAAGAATTTTCGTAATGATATTACAAAAATTCAAGGCAAAAGGCAAAGGGCAAAAGGCAAAAGTGAGTGAAAGAGTTCGGAGTGTAGGGGTGGGGAGAAAAGAGTAAGGAGTAGAGAGAAGAAACAAGAATCAAGTTCCAAGAATCAAGTATAATACCAAGATTTAGAGCGTTATACTTCTTCAGCCTCGTTAGAGGCGACATCTTTGTAGTCGTCAGTGATCTAATAAAGATAAACTCCGTAGGAGTGAAACCGGGTGTCGATCTCATGAAGTTAAATATTATGAATCATGTTGTATTACCAAGCTATCATCCCTACGGAACTGGCATCTAACATCCCCTCCTACGTCATCCCGGAAAGATAGCCTGTGGCTATCTTATCCGGGATCTCATATACTGATCACTCCATTTTAATAAAAAAGCAATGACATTATTTAGATCCCGGATAAACTTGCTCCGCAAGTTTTCCGGGATGACGTGTCGATCAGTGATTTTGCGGTAACTTTATTCGTTCACGCGTCATACTTAACAATATCAAGTTGAACTTGCTCGCGATAGTGAAGCCATTTGCGTAGCATAGTTTCAGCCTCGTTAGAGGCGACATCTTTGTAGTCGTCAGTGATCTAATAAAGATAAACTCCGTAGGAGTGAAACCGGGTGTCGATCTCATGAAGTTAAATATTATGAATCATGTTGTATTACCAAGCTATCATCCCTACGGAACTGGTATCCATCATCATTTTGTGATTGGCATCACCTTTAATGCCTTTCATTAATTATCTTTTGCAAACTATTGTTATTGATGTTATATTAAAGCGTACGCAAACCCGTACGGGAGTATAATATGAAAACAATCAATGTAACAAACGCAAGAAAAGAGCTCTACAAGCTCATTGATCAGGTGCAGGATGCCCATGAGCCGATATATATCACCGGAAAAAGTAATTCCGCCGTACTTTTATCGGTAGAAGATTGGCGCGCGATCGAAGAAACAATGTTCTTAACATCCATCCCCGGAATGAGAGAGTCCATTATTGAGGGAATGAACGAAGATCCCAATGAATGCAATACCGAACTTGATTGGTGATCATGTATACCCTTGTCTATACAAATCAAGCCAAAAAAGATGCAAAAAAGGCCTCTTTAGCCGGTTTGCGCCCAAAGATTGAAAAATTATTATCAATCCTTAAAAAGAACCCACTACAAAATCCGCCACCTTATGAAAAATTACTTGGAGATCTTACGGGAGCTTATTCCCGAAGGATCAATATTCAACATAGGTTAGTATATCAAATATTTGAAGATCGAAAAATCGTGAAGATTATTAGGCTTTATACACATTATGAGTAGGGAGTAAGTGACGAATCTCATAACATCGTTTACAGATAAAGTTTCATAACATAGTTTA
>CAYNBL010000226.1:0-1940 GCA_964395205.1 uncultured bacterium
TGTCATCTCGACCCCTTCTACGCCAAGGTACAGCCTTCGTAGCCGAGCTACTTCGGCGCAGTAGGCCTACGAAGGGCAGGCGAAGCAAAAAGATCTCAAACTACCATTTGTATTAAAATAATAATAAAATCCTAAGTTTGTATATGGTTTGTTGAAATATTTGCTGAAGAAAATTTAAGCAGTAAACAGTAAACAGAAAACAGTAAACAGAAAATTTATTGCCTTTTTTTGATTTTAGATCAATTCTCTTAATTAATGAAAAATTAACGAAATATTAACAATTGCTTGACAATGAATGATATATGTGGTAGAATATGTGCAGTTATTGAAATGAGAGTTAGATAAATTAGAGAGAAGAGAGTTTTACAATGAAAAAAATAATTAATAGACTTTTAACCGGCACGTTATTGGCTGTCTTTGTTCTGGGCGTCGCTTTCGGACAGGCATATGAAATTGATGAAAGTTTTACTGCGGTTCCGCCTAGTGGCTGGACAAATAGTGGTGCAGCACAGGGAACAATAGCGTATGACGGTGATAGTAAGTCATTACAATTTTCTGGAACTGAAAGTATTACAACATTCGTTACGACTGACCCTGATAGGGTGTCCTTTTGGCATGCATATACCAGTGCTTCTGGGAAGGGGACCGTTACCGTTCAGTATCGTGAGGGTACCGGGGGTACCTGGACTGATCTTGTTACTGTAACACCAAATAAAACAACTTATGGTCAATCTAACACAGAATTAGACCTGTCATCGGGCGATGTTTATTTTAAATTAATAGGTGCGGTAACTAGAAAAGAAATTGTAATTGATGTGTTTCAAGTAACACAAAGTATTGTTCCCAGCACATCATCCCTTACTGGTTTTGCTTATGAACCGTCAAATGGTCCTTCTGCTGAACAAAGTTTTACCGTGAGTGGTGCAGATCTGACGGCAAATATTTCCATTACTCCTCCAACAAATTACGAGATCTCCACCGGAACGGGTGCCGGATTTTCTGCAACCAATCCGATTACATTAACTCAAAGCAGTGGTACGGTTACCGCTACGACCATATATGCCAGATTAAAATCCGGACTTTCAGTAGGGTCTTATAATGCCCAACCGATTACCATCAGTTCAACCGGAAAAATCGACAAAACCGTTACATGTAGCGGTGATGTGAGTGAAGGTATCGTACTCAACACATCAAGTCTATCTGATTTTCTTTATGAACCATCAAACGGACCATCCGCAGAGCAAAGTTTTACCGTGGAAGGTGCAGATTTGACGGCTAATATTATCCTTACTCCTCCAACAAATTACGAGATCTCTACCGGAACGGGTGGCGCATTCTCTTCTGAAAATCCGATCACACTGACGGAAAGTGGTGGAACGGTTGCAGAAACAACTATTTATGTTAGGTTAAAATCAGGACTTTCAGAAACATCTTATAATGGTGAAACGATTACCATCAGTTCAACCGGAAAAATCGACAAAACCGTTACATGTAGCGGTGATGTGAGTGAAGGTATCGTACTCAACACATCAAGTCTATCTGATTTTACATATGTCCAAGGAAGTGGACCTTCTTCAGAGCAAAGTTTTACCGTTTCCGGGCAGGATCTGACGGCAGATATTAGCATTACTCCTCCAACAAATTACGAGATCTCCACTGGAACAGGTGGGTCTTTTTCTGCAACAAATCCGATCACACTGACGGAAAGTGGTGGAATGGTTGCAGAAACAACTATATATGTCAGATTAAAATCAGGACTTTCAGAAGCATCTTTTAATGGCGAAGATATTACCATCAGTTCAACTGGAAAGATTGACAAAACCGTTACATGTAGTGGAGACGTCGTTGTTTTGATCCTAAATATTAAAGTATTCGTAGAAGGTGGATTGTGGTAGTATAATCAGATTACAGCACCTGATATAATTAAATCTCTCTCTCTC
>CAYNBL010000227.1:0-1938 GCA_964395205.1 uncultured bacterium
CACAAAAAAAGCGGAAGTAAAAGCTGAAGAAACAGACGAAGCTCCCGCAGAAGAAGAAAGCGAAGAAGTCAGTAAATAAATACTGAATTCTTAATGATAAAGCAGAGCCATTCGTCAGTAGACGGATGGCTCTTTTGCTTTTACATGTAAATAAATGATATTTCCGACAAATTATATCATATTTCTATTAAAATATTGACAAATCACAATCTATTATGATGAAATTGCTTGATATTTTATTTTAAATTGTGAAATTGAAATATTATCATTAAATTTATTAAATTTAGGATAATTATTATGAAAAATTTTATTCCAAAAATTGTTGTCGTTATCTCCGCTATGGTCTTATGGTTCTTGATCGTATCAAGTCAAACATATGTCGGGGTAATCGATTTGCCGTTGACAGTCTATGAACCAAGAGCAGATATGACCTTGGGACAAGAATTACCTCAATCAATAAAGATACGAGTTGAGGGATCGGGCCGTTCTCTATATTTTCAACGATGGTCAAAAAAGTCTTCTTTGATCCTTGATGTTGGTACGATAACCAATAATCAAAAGATTTCCCTTAAAAGCTATTTTCAGGACCGCCCGAATCAAGTTATGCTTCAATCTGAAATGAAATTTCTAGAGGTGGTTTATCCTGATAGCATAGATGTTATGATTGACAATAAAGTAGAAAAGATCGTTCCCGTAACGATACAATCCAATATATCAGTTCGTCCGGGATTTATTCAAGTCAATTCTCCCGAATTATCCAAAGTTACTCTCACGGGACCTCAGTCACAATTGCTTGACTATATACAATTACAGACAGAAGTGATAAAAAAAGATAATGCGGATATGACATTTATGTTCACGATACCTATTATTAATCCAAATCCTTCATTGGTCAGTATTTCACCTGAAGAGATAGATGTAGAATTTATGATTGAAATGATAGGAGAACGAACGATCTCGAATATTCCGATTCAGGTTAAGAATCAACCATCTGATCTCGTAATACAGTTTATTCCGAATACAGTTAGCCTGAGGGTTACCGGAGGGAATAATCAAATACAAAATTTGACACGTCGTGATTTCTATGTTTATTTTGATTATTTATCACAATGGTTCCCCAATAGAAATTATTATCCGGTTAAAATATCATCACCGGAAGAAGTCCTGGATGTGATTGATATCAATCCCCAGCAGATCGAAGTAGTGGTAATAAGAAAGAATGCCGAATAATGAGCGAAAAAGAATTAAATCCACGGATATTAGGGATAGAATCATCCTGTGACGAAACAAGCGCCGCAATATTAAAAGGCTTTGATGTCGAATCTCACATCGTGTATTCACAAATGATCCATAAAAAATACGGGGGAGTTGTTCCCGAACTTGCCAGTCGTGCACATGAGCATGCTATATCTCAAGTCGTAAATTCAGCATTTGAAAGCGCTCAGTTAACCCCCGACGATATTGATGCTATTGCGGTCACTTACGGACCGGGTCTCATGGGTGCTTTGTTGGTAGGCTTAAATTATGCCAAGGGTTTTGCTTTAGCTCAAAATATACCTTTTATTTCGGTTAATCATCTTGAAGCACATTTATATGCTCCCATGCTTGAGTTCCAGGAATTGGGACCCCCTTTTCTTTGTCTCCTGGTTTCCGGCGGACATACTATGTTGGTGGATGTTAAGGGCGTAAAGGATTTTAAAATACTGGGTTCAACACGAGATGATGCAGCCGGAGAATCGTTTGATAAAACCGCTCGATTATTGAAGATCGGTTATCCGGGTGGTCCTGTTATTGATACACTCTCGGATAGAGGTGATCCTAAGGCAGTAAAATTTCCCAGATCATTGCTGGAACCTGATAGTCTGGATTTTAGTTTTAGCGGCATGAAAACAGCTGTATTGAATTATGTAAAAAAACATCCTGACCCGAATGATCAGG
>CAYNBL010000228.1:0-1937 GCA_964395205.1 uncultured bacterium
AATTCCCAATCTGCGAAGCTTTTTATTAGCTTCTTTTCCAAGTCCTTCGCGGACTTCTGTTTTCAATACGAGTTCTGTCATTGTATATAACTCCTTTTATATTCTAACTTTCGACATTGAATTCATAAAACAAGTCTGAGATCGATTCATTCACGTGCGAACGCTGTATGGACGAAGCCAAAATATTCGCTACACTCACGATCTCCATATTTGGCAAGATCTTTTCTTCTGGAAGTGCAATAGTATCCGTCGTATAGATCTTGGAAATATCCGAATTTTTCAAACGCTCAATTGCCGGACCTGAAAGCACAGCATGAGTAAAAGCGCAGATCACTTCCGATGCACCTTCCTCTTTCAAATGTTTTGCAGCCGCAACCAGCGTACCGGCCGTATCAGCCATATCATCAAAGATCAGACAACGCTTACCTTTCACATCACCAATAATATTCATTGCTTCGGCTTGATTGTGTGCCGTACGGCGCTTGTCAATAATAGCCAGTCCCTTTTGCATGTACATGGCCAGTGAACGTGAACGGGCAACCGAACCCATGTCAGGTGAAACAACCATCAAATTCGGATCATCGAAGATGCCATGTTCCCGGAAGTACTTCATGAGTGCCGGACGTGAGAACAAGTGATCAAAAGGTATATCCACATATCCCTGGATCTGCATTGAATGCAAGTCCATTGCAATGATCCTGTTCGCACCTGCTTTCACGATCATATCCATGAAAAGACGTGCTGAAATAGGAACACGTGGCTGATCCTTTCTGTCCTGCCTTGCATAACCATAATATGGCAGTACGACAGTGATCCGTCCCGCGGATGATCGTTTTGCCGCATCAATAATGATGAGCAGTTCGATAATGTTATCGGCGGGTTGACCTGTGGACTGAATAATAAAGACATCCTGCCCGCGGATATTCTCATCAAAACGCACCCAAATCTCACCATCAGAGAATTTCTTTGTTGTCAATGCGCCCAATTCAATATCCATAGCCTTGCAAATCTTCTTTGCAAGTTCCGGGTTGGACGACCCTGAAAATACTTTCAATTCATTGTCTTTCATTGCAACTCCCATTTTTTTCACCTTATAAAAAAAAGCCTGAATATAGATGCTCAGGCTTTTTGTTCACGTGCTCGAGGGCAGGGATTCGAACCCCGATCGGTTGGACCAAAACCAACTGTCCTGCCATTGAACGACCCCCGAAGGTTCAGATCGGATAAATTATTTCAGCGTTATCAAACACCGAAACCATCCGTTCCGCAATTTTGCACGATTCGCAAATCCCAAACACAGTCGAGCCAGAGCCCGACAAACCGGTATAGACAGCACCTTCTTTATGAAGATGCTCTTTTATCTCACCGATTTTCGGATATGATGGTATGATTGCTAAATCAAAATCATTTTCAAAAATCTGCCAATTAAATTCTTTTTCCAATTGGCTGGGTATTATAGCTTTTTTTGGCTTCGCAGTCAAGGATATTTTTAATTGTTCATAGGCCCAAGACGTAGATATATGCTGACCGGGGAAAACCAGGACAGCACACCAGTCTTTTGGAATTATGATCGGACTTAATTTATCCCCGATTCCGGTTGCGTATTGTGTTCCGCCTTTCAAGAAAAACGGCACATCTGCACCAAGTTTTACTGCAAAGTCAGCCAATACTTTTTCGTCCAATCTAGCCCAATTATTCAACCATCTCAAGATAGTGGCCGCATTGGAAGATCCACCTCCAAGCCCTGCTCCTGCCGGTATGCGTTTTGCCAGATGAATTTTGGCACCCAAATCTGTCGGCAAATATGGGATCATTGCCCAAATGGCCTTCATAATCAAATTGCTGTCATCAGTTGGAATATTCGGATCATCACATGTAAGTGTAAACCGTTCATGAAATAAGCCCCGTTGCTTCAATTCTTCGATTTGAATTTCATC
>CAYNBL010000229.1:0-1913 GCA_964395205.1 uncultured bacterium
TTTGAAGAGACCTGAGCTCAAGAAACCCCTATCTGAATTATTCATAAAAAATGTCGATACAAATGACAACTCATGACAGATCAGTATTTTATACTGATTCCTAAGGATATCCTATTCACTCTTTCGTTCACAATGTAATCCATTTTATAATCGACATTTTTTACCTTTCAGGCGAGCCGATCTTACCGTATCTCAGGCTGTGTCATAATAATACAGGGAGGTTGCAATAAAAATCAACTGAATAAAAGTAATAGAAATGTTAAAATAGAGGTTAAGAAAAAGCAAGGAGAAGGAAGATGTCCATTCGCTATGGAAACAGGGAGCAAATAACATTATTTCCGCAAAGTGTACAGGAATATGTAAAAGATACTGATCCTGTCAGAGCTTATGATACTATCGTGGAATCATTTGATTTTTATCAGCTTGGGATAGATTTAGACACCGATAAAGTTGGCAACCCTCAATATGATCCTAAAGCCATGTTAAAGCTTTTATTGTATGGCTATTCTTACGGGATACGGAGTTCACGGAAATTAGAGAGGGCGATATATCATAATATATCGTTTATTTGGCTTATGGGGGGATTAAAACCGGATCACAAAACCATAGCCGAATTCAGGAGAAAAAACAAAAGAGCCCTCATTGGGGTGATGAAGCAATGTGCTCGGATTTGCATAGAACTTGATCTTATAGAAGGGAATACCCTCTTTGTTGATGGAACTAAGATGGCAGCCAACGCTTCCCTGAAAGCAACCTGGGATAAGAAAAAATGCGAGAGAAATTTAAAAGCTATAGACAAGCGTATAGAGGTAATACTGGAAGAATGTGAGGCTGTTGATAACAAAGAGAAAGAGCAGGGTTCTCTGGTAAAGATGGAGGAAAAACTTAAAAACCAGGAAGTCTTAAAAGCCAAGATCAAAGTGATCCAGCAGCAATTAGAGGAGGAGGGGAAAAAGTCACACAATACAACAGATTCCCAATGTGTCAGGGTAAAGAGTAAGAAAAGGACGCAAGCCGGCTATAATTCCCAGGTTGTGACAGATGAAAAAAATGGACTCATAGTGCACAGTGATGTGGTAACAAACAATAATGATGTCGGAGAGTTTTCTTCTCAGATAAATCAAGCCAATGAAACACTAGGCAAGAAATGTAAAACAGCCTGTGCTGATGCCGGCTATGCCAATACAGATGAATTAGAAAAAATAGATAAACAAAACATAGATGTCATCGTTCCCTCAACTCGGCAGGCGACAAAGAAAAAACAGAAACCCTTTAGCAAAAGTGATTTTCAATATGACAGAGCTTCAGATAGTTATCAATGTCCGCAAGGTCATCGTCTCATCTTTACTAGCATTGATAAAAGACTACGTCATAGACGCTACAAAATAACCGATAAATACATTTGTAGAAAATGTTGTTACTTCGGCCAATGCACATCTTCAAAAAATGGAAGACGTCTCTCAAGGCTGAAAAATGAACATGTAAAAGAAAAATTGGAGAGTTTTTATCTTCTACCCAAATCCCAGGAAATATATAAGCTAAGAAAACAAAAAGCAGAACTTCCCTTTGGATACATCAAGTATAATTTAAAAACCAACTCATTCCTCTTAAGAGGTCTCAAAGGAGTCCAAGCAGAATTTTCGTTATTGACAAGCTGTTTTAATATTATAAGAATGATTAAATTAAAAGGAGTAAATGGGCTCATAGATCAATTAATTTGATCTGTTCTTTGGGGTGCTTTCTAAAATTACAATTAAATGTCTATATTAATGAAAAATTGTCTTAGATAGACTTTTATTTTTGTAATTTGAAAAACAATGCTTATTTTAATGCCAGTTATGACACAGCCTGATTTACCTCGTTGCAGCGGATTCGCGGTGAAGGACCACAGCTTCATCCCCTGCGTCTCGTAT
>CAYNBL010000230.1:0-1868 GCA_964395205.1 uncultured bacterium
TTTCCTCTGTTCAAGTGGTATAAACAAATGCAAAGGCAATTATCATTGTCTCTCAGTATTCAGCTTATTGGAGCTTTGTTCTTGATATTAATACTCGTTCTTGGACTTATCAGATGGGCGAGTCGGCGTAAAAGTAAAAATTTTAAAGCTACTTATATTACGGTTTTGAGTATTTTTCTGGTTCTTATCATATTATTTACTTCGATCACTATCGATACGGCCCAAAGACGGAAAAATGAAAAATATGCCATTATCCTGGAGCGTTCTGTCGAGATTCTTTCCGAACCTACCGAAGATGCCATAGTATTGTTTATCCTGCATGAAGGGTCAAAAGTAAGGGTTAATAAAAATATTGAGGATTTGTGGTCAAATATTTCGTACTTTGATGACAAGGTTGGCTGGATATCACGTTCAGCGATCGGGGAGATTGAAGAATGAGGAAATATTTGATCACTATTGCCATGATACTTACAAGCGCTATGTTATTCTCCCAAACAACTCAGCAAGAATTTCTACATCCCTCCAAAGTTCGCAAGAACTATAAATTAAAAGAATTTAAGACTATTCTATTTTCCGATGATGAAGTTTTTAAAACTGACCCTTCACACATGAATAAAGAATATATTGAGAGCTCAGGATATAGGATTCAACTAATTTCGACACAGGAATTGAATGAAGCGATCGCGATCAAGGCACAAGCCGATTCTCTCTATTCAATGCCGGTCTATGTAGACTTTGAACCCCCGAATTATAAAGTAAGGATCGGCAATTACGTTACTAATGAAGAAGCTCTTGTCATGCAAACTGCTATGCAAAACCAGGGTTTTAAATTTGCTTGGGTTGTTCCAAGCAAGATCGTAATAATCAAATGAAAAAGATCAAACATGTATTTCTGATAGTTCTGTTCTCATTATCGGGACTTTTTGCTATGGACGAGGTTTTTGAAAAGGGCTTCGATCTATTTTATAATTACCACTTCAATGAAGCGGAAGCTTATTTTAAAGATCAAATAAAAGATTCTGAAGACCCGTTCCCTTATTATGCTTTCTTGTCTTATCTGGGCATCCGTTCAGATATGGCAAACGCTCGCTACGAGGATGCAATGGCAAATGCCAACAGGATGATCAAACTATATAGTCCTGTATTTGAATCATATTTACAGAGTTCTCCGGAAGATATTGATGCCCAGTTTTATTACACGGTTTTGCTTGCAGGCAAGATGCGTATCTATTTGAATAAAATGGAATACATGAACATCATGAAAGATGCTCCCAAGATCCTTGGCAAAAAAGTGACGATAGACCGTTATAGTAAAAAAGATTTTGCTGAAATGGATTTTGGAACCGGTGCCTTTGATTATTATTTATCTGTTGTGGGCGGAAATTACGGTATGAGCAATCTATTCAGTAATTCAAAATCAGACGGTATCCGTGATCTGTGGTTAGCCTATAAAAACGCCGAATATACCCGCTGGGAAGCTGCGATAGTTCTAATGTATGTCTACATATACGATAAAATGGATTATGAACAATGTGCTCAATTATGTGATGAATTTCTGGCAAAATACCCCGATAATCTTGAAGTCCTCTCGATTGCCGCCGAATGTGACTATTACCGGGCAAAATGGAATGAAGGTGATAATCATAAACGGCAGATCACTAAATTATTGAATCATGGATTATTGGATGACGACAGGGGAGCGATAGCCCGCTTGAATTATATTGAAGGTGTTCGTTCCATGCTAAAAGAAAATCATATTGAGGCACTTGATTATTTTAATATAGTTTATGAGATGGATGCTATCGAATATTCCTGGTATCGTTCCATCGTTCTCAAATATACAGGTGATGTGTATCTGAAAATGGGAT
>CAYNBL010000231.1:0-1840 GCA_964395205.1 uncultured bacterium
TATTGGTCCAGTAGTCGTAATGCGCCATGCGCCGCAGGCTGGCCTCAACCCCGCCAAGTATGACGGGACAACCCTTGTGTGCAGCTCTTACCAAATTTGTATAGACGACCGAGGCGCGGTTGGGACGCCTGCCGGCTTTGCCGCCCGGTGTATAATTATCTTCAGAACGTTTTTTGTGATTAACGGTATAGTGCGAGACCATGGAATCGATATTGCCTGCCGTTACGGCAAAGCAAAGGCGCGGAGCGCCCAGGCGCATGGCGCTGGTACTGTCCTTCCAATCGGGTTGGTCCAGAATTCCCACCTTGTAACCTTCCGATTCAAGTACCCTTGCAATAATTGCAGGACCAAAAGACGGGTGATCGACAAATGCGTCACCGCTGACAATGATGATATCGCATTGAGGCCAGCCGAGTTGTTTCATTTCATTTTTGTTTGTGGGAAAAATCATGTGTAAATCTAATTGATAATTGACAACAATACAATTGACAATTGATAATTGACCCTGCTTCGTTTAAACTTCGCAGGGCAGGCAAAGGACAATTACGTTAGGTGTGAAACGTAAATCGTAAAACTTATTCAACCCCGTCGGGGTTGTAGCTCTGTAGGGGTAAACGCATATACTTTTATTGAATCCCTTCGGGATTCTACTTTTTTGATATAATGTAATTTTTATGAAATAAATTGATTTTATTAAATTAATGAACCCTGTATGGGTTCAATAAAAGTATAAAAACGCACCAAAAGAAAAAGGACCCTAAAGGGGTCCAATAAGTTTATCGTTTATTAGCCTCAAGTATTTCAACATCTCATTGTCATGAATAGATCTCTCCGCTAGGTTTTCCGCCAGCTGGCGGGGTCCCGTAGGGAGACCTCCGCGAGCATTGCGATATGCGAATGATTGGCTTGAAATAAACATTTCTAATAGCTTTAATAAATTTTGAGAATCGCATTCTCAGAGAGGTCCTGAAACAAGTTCAGGATGACTAGTATATTTTTTCAAATACTAAACCCCCATCTCCCCTGCTTTAATAATTCCCGTAAAAAGAAAAAGGCGAACATCGTTCGCCCCTATTCTTATAATATTTTTTTATTCTTAATTCTTTATCTTATACCCCGTTCCATCTTTCCGATCCAGCAGCTCCACGCCCATGGCATCGAGCTCATCGCGGATCTTATCGGCAAGCGTCCAATCTTTATTTGCCCGGGCTTCATTGCGTTCTGCGATCTTTCGGAGGATCGTGGTTTCATCGACTTTAGCTTCTTTTACTCTTGGAGTGAAGATCACACCTAATACATCGTCGGCACTATGTAGTCCTTTTTTGATAAGTGCTACACTTTTATCGGATACTGGAGTAAGGCGATGAATGCGCTGGATCTTTTTGATGCTTTCAAAAACCGCACCGACCGCAGGTGATATATTCAGATCGTCATCCATGGCTTTTCCAAAATCAACCAACATGGTATCAACGATGGTTTTAATTTCATCTGAAACAGGACCGGGTTTGGCGTCTTTCAATGTGAATAAAAAATTATCAAAACGCTTCAATGTTGTTTCGGCGACATCTAATATCTCAAGAGAGAAATTCAATTTCTGACGATAATGGGTCGTCAATAATGCATAGCGGATGGCCGCAGGCGAACATCCTTTTTCGACCAAACCGTTGATATAAATAATGTTTCCCAACGATTTGCTCATCTTGGTTTTACCCCAAAGCAAATGTTCGCAGTGCAGCCAGTATTTAACAAAAGGTTTACCTGTGCTGCCTTCACTTTGTGCGATCTCATTTTCATGATGTGGGAAAATATTATCAACACCACCGGTATGGATATCAAAGGT
>CAYNBL010000232.1:0-1830 GCA_964395205.1 uncultured bacterium
TTCCTGAAGTGTGAAATCGTAAGTCGCTAGCCGACCGATCGAAAAATCGACTCACGATCAACGACTCCACGACTTACTGTATATTCCGGTGATGCTGACCACCTAATCCGGGATGTTGACCACCCCCTTTTCTCTGTCAAGGCAGTTCTCTTTTGGACTTGCTCCAAAAGGCAGTTTTATGTTCATAAAGATATAGATAATTTCATTATTTAAACTTTCTCATTGATTCTCCCTTAATTTCAAGCCTGTGGGCTTTATGAGCTAATCTGTCAAGAATAGCATCTGCAATTGTGCTTTCTCCAATAACATCATACCAAGAAGCAACAGGTAATTGAGAGCTTATAATACTTGATTTCCGACCATGCCTGTCTTCTATTATTTCCATTAGGGTGTTGCGGTTGTATGAGTCTAAAGGTTGCAGTCCAAAATCGTCAATAATTAACAGATCACAACGCTCTATTTTTCCAGTTTCTTTAAAGTAGGATCCGTCTGCTTTAGCCATTTTTAATTTTGAAAAAAGTTTCTGGGCATTGAAGTATAAAACCTTGAAGCCATTATAGCATGCCTGGTGACCTATCGCTGATACCATAAAACTTTTTCCTACACCAGTTGGTCCTGTGATTAACAAATCTTCTTTTCTTTTAATGAAGCTGCAATCTGTAAGTCTGAGCACAGTGGTTTTATCAAGGTTTCTGTTGGCTTGAAAGTCAATCTCTTCCACGCTTGCCTGATAACGGAAATGCGCAGCTTTAAGATACCTGGTTATCTTTCTGTTTTCCTTTTCTTCCCATTCTGCCTGGATTAAAAGGTTGATAAATTCATCATTTGTTAAATTCTGTTGCTGATTGTTTTCAATCAGGTTATGATATGCCTGTTGCATACCAAATAATTTCATCTGATTCATTTTTTGTTTTACGGTCTCTTGCATAATATTAGTTTTATTAATGGTTATTTGTAACGTTCTTTTCCCCTGATGTTTTCGTGAAAAGGTATAGACTGCTGATTATTTATATTATCATCCATTGTTAGTGAGTCCAATCCGCCTTCAAGGATTTTTTTAACAGCCGTGTAATTGTATACATTATAAAAAACTGCCCTTTCAATAGCGTTGATCAATCGTTGTTTTCCAAGTTTTTTCTCATATGAGAGTATGCCTATACAGCTTCTGTATGCCTGTTCAGGATAAATTTTTTGACCTAGGATATTCTCTATGTATTTCTTAACTACAGGTGATATTCTTTCGGCCCAACTGATAAATTTATCAGGGCTCCATTCACTGACAAACTGATGAGTTGATGGTAAATGGTCCTTAATGGTGGTATATTTAAATGTCATTTTGCTGCGTACATGCAAAGCAATCCTGTCTGATTTGTAAAAAATATAAACGGTACTACTTGTGTAAATGATCTTGACTTGTTTACCAATATACCTGAACGGGACACTGTAATAATGTTTCTCAAGTTGAATGTGGCAGTTCTTCATTACCTTGGCTGTTTTGTAGTACTTTAGTTCATATAACTTGCCAGGTAAAGGCTGTAATGATTGCCTTTCATTTTTTTCAAATTTATCCCTACGACTGATGGCTTCTTTTTGAAACAGGTAATCTTTATTATATTTTTCCAGTAGCTCTTTAATTGCAAAATTTAACTCTTCCAAACCAAAGAAAACCCTGTCACGAAGTGGGGCGAAAATCCTTGTATAGACAATACTTACAGCTTTTTCAACTAGTGCTTTGTCCTTAGGTTTTCTGCTACGGGCAGGATAAACACTGGTGCCATAATGATTGGCAAAATCAAGAAAATCCTTATTTATCAAAGGTTCGTATTTCAC
>CAYNBL010000233.1:0-1829 GCA_964395205.1 uncultured bacterium
TGAATGAATTGGACGTGTGTAAGATCACCAGCAGGTGCACTGGATACACAGAGCATACCGTTTGCTACGCGACGTTCGCTTCCATCGGAAGGACTGTTCATGATCGAATTACGTACCGTTATCGATGAAGAGCCGCCACCATCAAGATTGATGGCATGCTGCACGCCTATCTGCTTCATAAAATCTGCAAGTTCATAGAGACTCATACCAACGCTGAATCCGTGCTGACGCCCATCGACAACTACAAAATATATACGGGCAGAATCCTCATTAAAGCCCATAGCTGTTCTTGGATGACGATAAGAGCAATGCGTGAGTCCCAATTTCTCAATTGGGTAGTTAATATTGACGACGTCAATTCCGTCCTTCAACATTTGTGGGCCACCTCCCACAACCTGAGTTAATGCGGGTAGATTATTCACCAATCTTTGAACGACTTTAACCGTATCGCCGATGTCAATATGATCTGCTATAAACGTAGCGGCTTCCCCATCACCCGATAAAACAATTTTATCATTGGGAATCGCCAAATTACCCGTATTCAATTCCTTGGATCTAACAATACAGCGTATTGTATCATTGACAAGCCATTCATCAATGGGTTCTGCCATACATTCATTTCCATTTTCATTCGATCCTGTAGTAGAACGCCAAAAATCATTGAACATGATCATTTGATCAGCAAGCCTTGGTTTGTTGATATTTGACAATGCATATGATCTCCAATGGTCCGTTGAATCTTTTGTAAGGATTGCACCGGAAAAAGCTGTTGTTACAATAGTAGGTTTATTGAATTTATTGATAGATATATTTGTTCTGGTGTTTTTGACTAGTCTGACAAATTCACCGTTTACAACATGAGTACTAATCGGTTCACCCGTGCTGGTATTATAATAATCGCCATTGATAGCACTGAGAACCTCATGCCCCGCCTCATTATTTCTTTTGCTCATACTGCTCGGACCTTCAAAGGCGAACATGTAGTCATTGGCTTTGACGGATTCGAATTGGATATATGGATTAGTGGCATCAATCTCAACAACGTACAAGACCCATGGTTCAGGATGAGTATATTCACTATAATATGTACCCGGTCCGATTTGATAATGCTTAACAAGTTTATAATTTTCTGCAAATACAAATGAGCTAACGAGCGTCAGCAAAACTAAAATATCAATTCTTTTTTTCATTTTCTTCCTTAAGAATATGATTAATCCCTGTACATGATAATTTACAACTTTAGTTGAAGTTTCAAATATTTTTTGAAATTAAATCAAATCAATTAAATACTAAAAACTATCAAAATGTTTTCCTTGAATACGTTGATTATAAGTCATCTAGAAGGTATAATATTGAATAACACCACTTAAAACACCTTTTCTATTTCACCAGCCACATTCTGGATCACATGAACCCCTTCTTCGCATAGGCTTCGAAGGGCAGGCTTAAAACCTGCATAAATAAGTAATCTATCCACTCCTAAACCCCTGTAATTTAACACTTTGCCACGGGCTTGGAGAGAAGGGGAGAGAGAGGGAGAGGGAGAAGAATATCGAACAAGGATCTACTACTCCGCCGGCTGGTGGAAAAGGAGGGATGTACCTTGTCGTGAAATCAATTAAAATCCTTGTTCAACCGCTCTGCGGTTGTTGGTTTTTATTGGGATGAATTTCTATTTCCATACGACCCCGCTGGGGTCAAGAGAAGAGGAGAAGGGGAGAGGAAGTTCGGAGTACGAGGTTCGGAGTATGAGAGTGCAAGAGTAGAATATCGAACAAGGATTAACGAACGCTGAATTGGGAAGTGAATATTTACTTCATAAATCACAT
>CAYNBL010000234.1:0-1822 GCA_964395205.1 uncultured bacterium
AAGCTCAACATCTTTTCCGGCTATCAGATCTTCGATCACATGAGCACCGCCATAGCCGGGATCATCCTTTGATTCCTGGGTTGCCCCTAAATATGCATCCGCTGCGGCTATTCCTCCATAGGCTTCAACACCATTAAGAGTAATATGCTCCATACGCATAGGCGGAGATGGCTGACCAAAATTTATAAATGCACCGGAAGAACACATAGGCCCAAAGGTTGCGGTTGTTACAACATCAACTTTTTCAGCGATCTCTGCGGAAGAATACTTTTCTGCCATTTTTGAGACTTCTTCAGCTGTTAATACCACTGCCTCGCCAGTTGCGATCTTTCTATTTATTTCCTGATAAGTTTTTGTCATTATTACCCCTTATTTCTTGAAAATATAATACTTTTTCAAGCAAAATTGCGAACGAATAATTAGTGAATTATTATTTTTGTTGATTTATAGTCAAATTACTCGTCTTCAAATGCTTTTATATTGTTAAAATGACCTTAAAAACGTACATTTATTTGACCAATAGATAATCTTTGTAAATGTAAAAGGAATGCAAATGAAATTGAATGTCCATGAATACGATTTGCCTTTAAAATATAAGTTCGGCATATCACGAGAAACAAGAACCATTCAAAAAACAGCTATTATAGAAGTTAATGATGGTGATCTATCAGGATTCGGAGAATGTGTTGCCAATCATAAATATTATAAATATACCATTGAAATGATCCGTGATGATATAGCAAATGTTGCCGGCATACTTCAAGATATGAATGTTTTACAGACCCAACCGGCAGAAATATGGGATATGCTCAATGATAAATTGAAGCACAATCCTTTTGCACAATGCGCTTTAGATATGGCTTTATATGATCTTTGGGGTAAAAAGCAGGGAAAAAGGACTTATGAGCTTTGGGATCTTGACCCAAAAACAAATCCTGTGACTGATTACACTATAGGTATAGATGAAACCGATATCATGATCAAAAAAATGAAAGAATTTGACGGCTGGCCCGTCTTTAAGATCAAACTGGGAACTGACCGGGATATGGAGATCATGCGTAAATTGCGTGAAAACACATCTTCTATATTACGTATTGACGCAAACTGTGCATGGACCGCAGACCAAACAATTGAATATTCACAAACATTAAAAGAACTCGGTGTTGAATTTATTGAACAACCTATGCCGGCTGAAGCATCATTGTCTGATATGAAAAAAGTTTACGAGAATTCAGCATTGCCTATTATAGCAGACGAAAGTTGTATTTCTGAAGAAGATGTTGATAAATGCGCGGGATATTTCCATGGTGTAAACATCAAAGTTGTCAAATGCGGCGGTCTCACACCGGCACGCAGAATGATTGACCATGCCCGCAAACTGGGTATGAATGTTATGGTTGGTTGTATGACCGAATCAACTGTCGGTGTTTCCGGGATAGCGCAATTATTACCCTTACTCGATTATGTAGACATGGATGGCCCCCTTTTACTGGCAAAAGATATTGCATCAGGCATTTCTATCGATAAAGGTGTGGTTCATTATTCCAACAAAGCAGGTAATGGTGTAACACTTAACGGATTTCAATCCTAAAAGGAAGACATGATGACTAAGCTCCCTGAATCTCCCGAAATATTATCATGGAAAATACATATGGCGCGACACAATCCAAGTCGTGCAATCGCAGTCGCTATCTTAATACTTATCTGCTCATATTTTATTTATTACACGATGGAAGATTTCTTTTTTACCCTAATTGCAACTTTTGTTCTTATTATTATGGTTATCCCCTATTATCTTCCAACTACTTATCTATTAACTGAA
>CAYNBL010000235.1:0-1818 GCA_964395205.1 uncultured bacterium
CAGTCCAATGCCGAATAGAAGGATCAGTATAAATCCTTTGCCCTTCATCTATTGTCCCTTTATTTATCTAGCGTAGTCAATAATTGATCGTTCATTTCCAGTTTAAGCGGATTGATCTTCTCACCCCAGTAAATAGTTGTATGAGGAAATGGGATCTCAATATTACGTGCATCGAAAGCATCTTTTAGTCGTTTGCGATATTCCCGTCCGATCGACCATTGCATGCTGGGTTTTGTTTTTAGACGTGCCTTGATCACAATTGCGCTGTCGGCGAATTTATCCAATCCGAAGATCTCGATGGGCTCAAGAATAATGTCCTTGAATGCCGGATCATCCCGTAGCTCATCACCGATCTGTTTCATCACATCCATGACAAGTTGAGGGTTTTCCTTGTAAGCAACGCCAATATCAAAGACCATAGCGGACCAGTCTTTGGTCATGTTGGATACATTATTGATCTTGCCGTTCTGAAAAATATGCACGACCCCGGAAAAATCCCGAAGTGTGATGGTTCTCAATTCGACTTTTTCTACCTGTCCCGCGGTGCCGTTGAGGATCGCGATATCCCCGGTCCTTACCTGATTTTCCAAAATAATAAAGAAACCGGAAATGAAATCACGGACCAATTCCTGAGCACCAAAACCAACAGCTAATCCGATGATTCCTGCACTGGCGAGAATAGGCGCGATATTTATCCCGAATTTTTGAAGGATCATCATGAGATAGACTGCCCAGAGAATGATCTTAATGATCATGTGCAAAATGCTGGTCAGTGTGTTAATGCGCTTGACTGATTCTTCCGTGTCAACATTACTGTTTTTTTCGGCACGTGAGCTCAAGACCTTTCTCATTTTTTTAAATGAAAAGCGAACCATTTTGAATGCAATGAAGATGATGACCGTCAATATAAGGATCCCCGGCAATTCGGATACGATCCATGTAACGGCACTATCGACAAATTCCTGCCAAAAGGTGACTTTAAAAATATTTTCCATAGATTCTCCTAAATTGTATTTATGACCTGAATATAAGAACCAGACTAATGATCCCACTGACAGGAGCAAGAACAGTTGCGATATTATGTAGCATCAACGTAAGTTTGGGGCTTTCTTTTTCATCACTTAACATGGCACCCGTAATAAAGAGGGAAACCAAGAAGATCAGAGTTAGGACCAAAAGAAAGATCGTAAAGGTTGAGGGTATTTCATGAATCATACCTGATCGTACAAGCAAAATACTTACTACTACGACCGCCAGAGCGATTACTTTGTGCAAAGCCGACAATAATGCATTAAACGGTCGACCTTTTATATGCATAACGATCCCGGTTCCGATGGTGATGAAGTAAAACAAGGCAATACCGATAATTTTAAGTGTTGTGCTCATCATTTATCCTTTTTTAAATATTACGAATAAATTTAATCTTTCTTTAAAAATAATCAATATTAATTTAATATTATTAATTTGTTAGATAGTTAAACATTTCACTTGCTCATACGGAAATTCTCCTTTCGAGTGAAAAAGTAATTACTATTGCGGGTGGTACAGTTTTTTCTATGAAGAAGATCCGGATTCAAATGAAACTATAGGAAAAACCGCCGTATTTGCTAAAAAGAAAAAGGATATTGAATACGATATCATTCTTGTGGCAAAGATCCCGGCGTAAGCGGTGTTCATATCTTTACCTTAGATGAAAAATAATGATCTAAAAGAATTTTGAGAAAAAGAAAAAGGAGTGATTCGTCACTCCTTTTTATATATTCTACCAGTTACCAGTTACCAGTTACCAGTTACCAGTTACCAGTTACCAGTTACCAG
>CAYNBL010000236.1:0-1799 GCA_964395205.1 uncultured bacterium
CCATGGTTATTCTCCTTTTTCTTCTGTTGTTTCTTCAACAGCAACGTCTTCTTCAGCAACGACGGCGACGTCTTCTTCAGCAACTGCTTCTTCAACAACTGCCTCTTCAACAACTGCCTCTTCAACAACTGCCTCTTCAACAACTGCTTCTTCAACAACAACTGCTTCTTTAACAACGGCTGCTTTAACTTCTTTAACCGGTGCTTTTACGTTTCTTTCATCTCTATGATCAGCTCTTTTATAGGGCGCTGAAGATTGAGAATCAGGATTTTCGCTTACATCTGACAATTCCGGTTTTTCTTCGAGGCGAATAATCATTTGGTGTAATACTTTGGCTTGGATTTCCATCCATTCCTGCAAACCCTGAACCATCGCAGGATCTGTTTCAAAATACAACAAAACATATGATCCGTAACGTTGTTTGTTAATCAGGTAAGCCAACTTGCGTTTTCCCCAATTATCTGTTTTTAAGATTGTTCCGCTTTTAGCGGTTATTTCTTTATGGACTGAGCTGATGACAGCATCCAAGCGATCTTGTTCATAGTTAGGATGAACAATAAAAAGCATTTCGTAATATCTCAATGTAGTCTCCTTTTTGTAAGATTACTGACGTTGGTTGTAGGTATTCATAGCCTTTTCGAGGCCCTGTGTAATAAAACATTCCACTGCATCTGTTGCCTCTGGCAGTATCTCCAGAATCTGCAATTTTTCAGCACGTGAAAAATTATTAAGGACATAGTCCACAGAAGATCCATTCTCTCTGCGACCGGCAACATCAATACCTATTTTCAATCGTGGAAAACCATCATTGTAGAGATGATCAATAATGGACTTCATTCCATTATGTGTCCCGCCTGAACCGTCTTTTTTAATTTTAAACCGGCCCAGGATAAGATCCAAATCATCATAAACGACGAGTAGGTCTTCCATTTTTACGTCATAACGCTTTACGATATCTTTAACAGCGCTTCCACTGTTATTCATGAAAGTAAGTGGTTTAACAAAAGCTGTATCGAGTTTTTCGGAAATTCCGATCATGTATTCGCCTTTACCGCCTTTGAATTTCACACCATAGCGGGATGACAGCTCATCAACGAGCATGAAGCCCACATTGTGGCGTGTTCTGCGATAGCGAGCACCGGGGTTTCCTAAACCTACGACAGCTTTCAATGTTTTATTCCTTTGTTGCTGATTTTTCTTCAGTACCTTCAGTACCTTCTTCACCTTCTTCGCCTTCTTCGCCTTCACCTTCGCCTTCGACTTCTTCGACGTCGGCATCTTTGTATACCTTAGGTACGACAACAGCGGCAACGATCATTTCAGGATTAGATACGATCTCAAGATCACCAAAATCAAGATCACTGATATGGATAGTATCACCAATTACCAGTTTTTCGATATTGAAGTCCAGCTGATGAGGAATATCTGAAGCTTTACATTTAACTTCAATATCATGCATATGAACTTCGAACAATCCACCTTCGAGGACACCCTCGGCTGTACCGACAAAGTTCAATTGGACCGCAACCTGAACAATTTCACTCATGCTGACACCTTGAAAATCAATATGAACGACTTTCTCGGTTACGGGATGAAATTGAATGTCTTTAATAAGGACTTTTTGTTTCTTCCCATCAATTTTCAGCTCGATCAGCTGCTTACCTACCTTAATAACGCGAATGAATTCCAATTCATTTACCTGTAAGGCTTGTGCTTTGTTCTTATGGTAGTACACTGCGGGGACAATTCCCAATCTGCGAAGCTTTTTATTAGCTTCTTTTCCAAGTCCTTCGCGGACT
>CAYNBL010000237.1:0-1799 GCA_964395205.1 uncultured bacterium
GAAAAAATGAAGGAACATTATCTTTGCTTGAGAATAAATTGATAGAGGGACAAACTACTATTTATGTGTGCCAAAACAAAGCGTGTAAACATCCTGCAACTGAAGTTAAAGAAGCACTGAAACAAATCCTTAAAAAATTATAAAACTTAAAGGAATTTGAAATGAAAAAAGAAATTCCTAAAATATCGCCGTTAAAAAACGGCGCATTACTTGTAAAAAACCTGCAAAAATTCACCAACTCACGTGGTGAAGCGATTAAGACAAAACCTGGTTTGGCATTGTGCCGGTGCGGTGCTTCCAAAACCAAGCCTTTTTGCGATGGTACGCATTCAAGCATTGGCTTTACCGATGAAAGAAGTAAAAACCCTGTTCCTGATAAAAAGGAAACTTACAAAGGCAAATCCATTACTATTCATGATAATCGCGGGATTTGCTCACATGCCGGTTTTTGCACCGACAACCTACCGGGTGTATTCCGAATGGGTACAGAACCATGGATTGACCCTGAAGGGGCTGATATAGAAGAAATTAAAAGAGTGATAAGAATGTGCCCATCGGGTGCATTGAGCTATACCGAAAATGAAATAGAAACCAATGAATTTTTCGATAAAGCTGAAATCATTGTCTCTAAAAACGGCCCTTATTATGTAAGAGGAAGTTTAGAAATAAAAGATGTCGATTTAGGCGACAGGGCATCAAAAGAGCATTTTACACTGTGTCGTTGTGGAAAATCAGACAATAAACCACGCTGTGACGGAGCACATTGGTACGCTGCATTTAAAGATAATGAAGCCCTCACTATCTCAGCAGCCAACCGCCAACTCCAGAAAAAAGAACCTCAATGGATAAAAGTATCCGAAACAAATGAGCTAAAAGATAATGGTACTAAAAAGCTCAATCTGTTTTCTCAACAAATTCTGCTATCCAAGGTAAATGGAAAGTATGGCGCAATAGATGGAATTTGTCCGCATCAGGGTGGACCTCTTATAGACGGTAAAATTGAAAACGGCATTATCCGATGCCCCTGGCACGGACATTCTTTCGATCCCCTGAGCGGGAAATCGCTTGGGAAAGATAATGATCTGAAAACCTTCGAAGTAGAAGAACGCAACGATGGTATATACCTGAAAATTGCATCTGCTAAAAAATCGCAGTGGACAATAAGCCATGTAATTGCCGAAACACTTGTGAATTGGGGAATTAAGCATGTCTTTGGTATGGTCGGACATTCCAACCTGGGTATGGCAGAAGCATTTAGGGTTCAAGAAGAAAAAGGAAACATCAAATACATCGGCATCCGCCATGAAGGAGCCGCTGCTTTTGCCTGCTCGGGCTATTCTAAAATTTCTGGTAAGCCGGCTGTTTGTCTTACCATTGCAGGCCCCGGAGCAACTAATTTAATCACCGGATTGTGGGATGCTCATGTTGACCGCACACCGGTGTTAGCCATCACCGGACAGGTCAATACACAATTTTTTGGCCCGGGCTCATTCCAGGAAATTGATTTAAAAGAAGCATTTCAGGCAGTTGCACCTTTCAGCAAATTGGTATTGCCAGACAGCAATCATGCCGAACTGGCTTCTCTTGCCATGAAAAACGCTATTGTACAGCGTAATGTGTCGCATTTGATTATGCCTGATGATGTACAAACACTCGATGCGGGAAATAACGGTCCTGGCTTACCTGATGGACGAATGACTGATTTGCGTATTACGCCGTCTGAAGATTCGGTGAATTTAGCAATGTATCGAATTTGGAAAACTAAACATCCTGCAATTATTGTTGGTTACGGTGCCAGG
>CAYNBL010000238.1:0-1798 GCA_964395205.1 uncultured bacterium
CTATGGCGGTGCTCATGTGATCGAAGATCTGATAGCCGGAAAAGATGTTGAGCTTTGTGCTACCGGCAAAGGGACTGATTGCTATCCCAGAAAGTCACTTAAAGCGACGATCAATCGTGACACGGTAAATGAAATGATCTTACATAATCCTCGAAATGCCTATCAAAACTATCCAGCAGCTACAAATTCGACTCCCGATAAGAAATTTACATACATGGGAATACTGAAACCCAAGTATGGAAATGTCACCTATTCGACATCCGGTGAATTAAGTCCTTTATTAAATGATCCCGACCTTAGAACGATTGGAATCGGAACACGTATTTTTCTTGGAGGAGCTCAGGGGTATGTTACATGGAATGGTACTCAATATTGCTCACGAACAGAAAAAAATGAACACGGAATTCCCTTACTTCAATCAGCAACTTTAATGGTTACCGGTGATATGAAAAAAATGGACCCCGAATTTATCAAAGCGGCCTACTATAAAAAGTATGGTGTCAGTATGTTCGTTGGTATCGGAGTTCCAATTCCCATTCTTAATGAAGATATCGCAAAAAGCGTATCCATTAGAAATAAAGAAATAGATACTTATGTAAGAGATTACGGACTTCCGGGATCTCCCATTATAACAACGGCCAATTATGAACAGCTTCAAAGTGGTCAGATCACCTTAAATGGCAAATCTGTTCCGACACAGCCGATGTCATCATTAAAAAAAGCCAGAAAAATAGCTGAAATTTTAAAAGAACAAATCATTAAAGGTGAATTTCTTCTTACTGAAGCGGTGCAATTATTTCCAAAGGATAAAGAACTTAAAAGCCTTAAAGCGAAAGATTGATCATGTATGAACCCCGATGGTACAGACAGAACATAGGGGAGCGTTTTAATTCATTTACTTATCGTTTCATGGAAACGGATATTTGGGTAGCCTTTGATGTATTTTCGAAGGTTTCAAAAGATGAGGTTCTCCGTTTTGTGGATAATAAATGCAGATCCTTACGAAAATTGCTTGAAGATTATTTTTTGATATCACCCGAATTTGAACATTCATTGAAACCACTGAAAGTGCCGGCTACAGCTCCTGAATTGATTCGAAAATTGGCGGATGGCTCAGTAAAAACAGATGTCGGTCCCATGGCAGGGATTGCCGGAGCATTCGCCGAAGAGATCGGCAAAGCCTGTAAAATTGAATTTGGTTTCAAAGAGATCATGATAGAAAACGGGGGAGATAACTACCTCGATGTTTTAACGGATATTTATGTAAAATTATATGCCGGCGAACACCCTCTCTCAAATAAGGTTAAACTTATCATTGAAGCAAAAGATTCTCCTTTGGGTCTATGTGCTTCTTCGGGAAAATTTGGACATTCGAAAAGTTTTGGCAAAGCCGATCTTGTAAGTGTTGCATGTAAAAACACGATTTTGGCAGATCAGTATGCGACTGCTTTTGCAAACAAGATTCATGAAAGTAATGATATAAACACCGTTTTACTGGAAGCTTCAACTATACCTGAAATAATTCATATTGCGATTTTTATGGATGATAAATTTGGGGTTCGAGGGAAATTAAAATTAAACAATTAAAAGAAAAATATTAGATTTTTGCAAAAAGTCATTTATATTATCTTAGATATTATTAAAAAATGGAGGAGTAATAGTATGAAAAAGACATGTTCGTTAATTATCATGTTATTAATTATTATGGTACCTTTTGCGGTGCAGGCAGGTGATGAAGATACTGGATTGTCTTCCATGTTTGAAACCGGTTTTGGAATCGGCGCTGTCACGATTGACG
>CAYNBL010000239.1:0-1795 GCA_964395205.1 uncultured bacterium
TCTCTTTGGGGATCTGAGTAAAATCATGCGTTACATAAAAACAGTGATGACAAAACACCAACCAGGTATCAAGAATATCGTCATCCAGGGTGCGAACCCTAAAATCACTTTCAACCAAATCTACGGTATAAATTTCTTCCGCCGAATGATTATTGACCGGTTCTCCGCAAACGGGACAAAGAACAATGGATTGTCGTTCTTCTTCCTGAACAAATGAGGTATTTTCAAATTCACGTTCTGTCATTGATCTTCCTTAAAAAGGCAGTTCTTCTTCATTTTCAGGCATACTTGGTTCTGCAGGTGTGGGTGCAGGTGCAGGTGCAGGTTTGTTGTTATTCTGAGCAGGCGCGTAAACACCACCACCACCACCGTCAGAATGCTGGGCACGATCCAGTAACATAGCAATATCTACCATGATCTCAGTCGTGTAATGAGTAGCATTATCCTTGTCGTTCCATTTACGAGTCCGTAAACGACCTTCAATAAAGACCAAACGGCCTTTGGTAAAATAATTGCCAATGTATTCAGCGGTTTTACCGAAAGATACACAACGATGCCATTCAGTGGTATCTGTATATTCGCCATTTTGATTTTTTCTTGTTTCGTTGGTAGCAACGGAAAAATTGGTCACGGCAGTTCCGCTCGGGATCGCCCGTTGCTCAGGATTTTGACCCAATCGGCCAACTAAAACCACTTTGTTCATTGAGTTCTTATGCATGTTATTCTCCCTGAAATAATTTTATAATATGACTTGCCGTGATCTTTTTACCATAGATCAGAGCGTAAACGGTTTTTAACTGATGCTTTGCAAGAATAGTCTGATATACGATCTCACTTGCCTCAATAGCATCTACAGGATGTACGGCATTCTGACCCGACCGGACCAAAATAGCATCTTCAATATTTAAATTCGGCACTGCGGCATAGGAATGTGACATATCTGGAAATCTAACTCCCAAATCATTATCATTATGCCCGCGTAAAGGATTGTGACCGGAAACATTGATATGGTCACGAACAGCGAGCAGGGCATGTTCAGCGAGATCATCCGAACACATGGTCAGTAAAAGTATCTTGTCATATTTTACCAATTCCTCTGCCTGTAGATGTTCATTAACGGAATGAAATTTCCAATTTGCCGGTAAAACAGCCGACATCTCCATTCCCGATAGATCTATCCAATTCATTAATTCATACTCCTTGGTCCAAATATTCCGGTTCCTATGCGCAGAAGCGTAGCTCCTTCTTCCAACGCTATTCGGTAATCGTTTGTCATGCCCATAGACAATTCATTCATCTTAAAATGATCTGTCTCAAGAGCTTTATGTTCTTTTGCCAACGATCGCAGCAGCGCAAACGAACGGCGAATATCAGATTCATCCTCCGTAAAGGCCGCCATACCCATCAGTCCATGAACGTCCAGGCCGTCAAATTCTCTAACCTTTTTTACAAAGGCAGAAAGCTCATCCGGCAACAAACCGGACTTATTCTCTTCGCCTGAAATATTGACTTCAATAAGACATTTGATCCGGTATTCGCTGTTTGCAATTAGCTTAGCAAGTTTCTCTGTTTGCAAACTATGAAGCCAATTAAAATTCTGCAAGCATTTATTTACTTTGTTGGTCTGCAAATAACCGATAAAATGCCGGGTAATTCCTTCAAAAGCATCTACGGAAAACTTATCAAGTGCGTCCTGAATTCGGTTCTCACCAAGATTCGTGATCCCGGCGGCTACAGCTGAGCGCATTTTTTCAATTGGCTGTTTTTTGCTGACAGCCACGATCCGTACCCGATC
>CAYNBL010000240.1:0-1777 GCA_964395205.1 uncultured bacterium
TAAAAAGCTTTTTATTCCGGGTCCTGTAGATGTTAGACAGGAAGTCCTGGATGCCTTCGCGACACCGATGATCGGTCACCGCACCAAAGACATCTCTGTATTACAGGAATGTATTTCCGACAATCTTCGGAAACTCTTTTATACGGAAAACACCATTCTTCTTTCCTCATCATCCGGTACGGGTTTGATGGAAGGAGCAGTCCGATCATTTACCGCAAAACGCGCGGTTGTTTTCTCTGTGGGTGCATTTGGTAATCGTTGGGCACAGTTAGCTGAAACCAATGGCATTCCGTTTGATAAAGTTGAAGTTGAATGGGGTAACCCTACCCTGCCTGAAATTGTTGATGAATATCTTGCCACCGGTAAATATGATGTTTTTTGTGTAACTCACAATGAAACATCAACCGGTATCATGAATCCCGTCGAAGCGATCTCTGAAGTCCGTAAAAAATACCCTAATGTTCTCTGGCTGGTCGATGCCGTTTCATCAATGGGTGGCGTCAAGATCGAAGTCGACAAACTTGGCATTGATGTTTGTATTACTTCAACGCAGAAATGTCTCGGACTGCCTCCCGGTATGTCAATGGCATCTGTGACTGAAGAAGCTATTGAAAAAGCCAAAGGTATTAAAAATCGCGGATTTTACTTCGATTATGTCACGCTGCATAAATTCGTTAAGACCAAACCATATCAATATCCAACGACTCCAAGCATTCCGCATATGTTCGCTTTAGATATGCAGTTAAAATATATCCTGGAAGAAGAAGGCCAGGAAGCCCGTTACGCACGCCATGCAGCTATGGCCGAAACTACTCGTCAATGGGCTTTGGATAACGGTTTTGAAATACTTGCAGGTGAAGGTTATCGTTCCAATACCGTTACAACAATAAAGAACACACGCGGTATCTCTGTTGGCGACCTCGCTAAAGCTGCCGGTGAAGAAGGCTATTTGCTTTCAAACGGATACGGCGCATTAAAGGAAAAGACATTCCGTATTGCACATATGGCTGATCGTACACCTGAAGTTCTTCAGGAATATCTTGATATGCTTACAGCGAAGCTGCAGTAACTAGAAAGTAGAAACTAGTGCACGAAGACACAAAGTTCACGCTAATGAAATTAATAGAGCCCTTCAGAAATGAGGGGCCTTTTTTCTTACCCGTAAAATGTAAGACGTAAATCGTGAGACGAAAGTTAACAGACACGCAGTGTCATCTCGACCGAAGTGAACGAAGAGAACGCAGCGGAGAGATCTCAAACAATTATTAACGATGGATGATGAATTATTGAGGAATCTTAATTAAGACCCCGAATGGGGTCGAAGAATAGTATCCCCGCCGGGTAAGATTGTTCAACTCCCCCGTTGTGGTCATCGCGCAATGAATTATTTGTTAATTGATTTAGGCATGTGGCAACAATAGCTTAAAATCTAATGGAAATAAAAAAGCTCTCGAAAACGAGAGCTTTATAAAATGTGATCTTTGCTTACCAGTTATTACGGGCAGGACGTTCAGTACGGGGTTTAGCAAGATTTACTTTCAAATTGCGACCGTTTAGATCAGCATCATTCAATTTTTCAATTGCTTTCTGGCCTTCATCATCATTTTCCATTTCGATAAACGCGAAACCTTTTGATTTTCCGGTCATTTTGTCCATGATAACGTTAACCTTGCTAACAGCTCCATGTTCGCCAAAAACATTGCGTAAATCATTTTCTGAAGTTTCGTAACTCAAATTTCCTACATAGATGTTCATATCTATTCCTTTATCTGTGCGT
>CAYNBL010000241.1:0-1770 GCA_964395205.1 uncultured bacterium
AATTACTAGGGACCCGAAAAAGTGTAAACGATGTTATGAGATTCGCCAGGTAAGGAGTAGGGAGTATTTCTTAAACCCCAAACCCTATACCTTATACCTTAAACCCTCTTTAACCTCTTGAGGTGAAATATGTCTTTAAAAACTTTTTTTACCGACGCAGAACATATCCGGACGATAGATATTCGTCGAATTGCTTATACAGTCATATTTTTATTGAGTTTTTTATTGACTGAACTCGGCAGGAATTATTATCGTCCATATATTTATGAAAACAATATCAATGATCTTGGGATCGCGGATTCCATGGGAAATCTTGGTGGAATAATTGTTCAGATATTTTTTGGTCTGGCATTGTTAAATTCATCAAAGAAAAAGGGATTCCGGGTTATTGCATTTTTTGTCGCTGGCTATATTTTGTATGAAATAGTTCAACCAATTTTACCTAAAGGTGTTTTTGACTGGTTGGATATCTACGGAACGGTTTTGGGAGGTATTGTAGCTTTATTGCTATATTTATTGATCCATGCCCTTACAAAAAGAAATAAAGTATTGTACAAATTTTGAAAAGGGGAAAATATGCCAAATGAAAAAGTGTTCTTAGATTATATTTTAGAACAATTGGAACCGATCGGTGATGTTAGATACCAAAAAATGTTTGGTGGGGCGACCCTGTACTGTGACCAGAAAGTTGTTGGTTTGATTTGCGATAATCAATTGTTCATTAAACCGACTGAAGCAGGAAAATCCTTTATTGGAAAAGTAACAGAAGCTCCGGCTTATCAAGGTGCCAAGAACTCTTATTTAATTGATGATATAGATAATAGTGATTGGTTGTGTGAGCTAGTGCTTAAAACAGCCTCTGAACTGCCAAAATCCAGGAAGAAATAATATCGTTACGCGTGACTCGTGACTTGTAACTCGCGAGAAAAATATCAATTATCAAATATATTTTGAACCTTCCCGTACACTTAGTGAATGTAATTTATGTTCAGCAATAAAAGTTCTTACCCAATCCTGGTTCGTTTTCGAATATTCCCGTAAAGCCCAACCAATAGCCTTGTTGATGAAGAACTCCTTTGTCCCGCAATTAGCCAGGATCGCCTTGCTGAGAAATTCCGTGTCCGTATCGGATTTATATTTTAATTGAAAAATAATAGAGATGCGCTTTAACCAGATATTTTCCTCATTTATCCATCTTGCCATCACAGTTGTTTTTAATTCGGGATACTTTTGATTTAAATAACCCGTCATTATTACCGAACCGTCAACGGAATCCCACCACGATTTGGTGATGATGAGTTTTTCTATCTGCATGATATCATCTTTCTCAAGATACATCATCAAAGTGTCAAGATAGGCCAAAGCTAAATACTGGAATTCCCTTTCCGGTTGGTCCCACAGAGTCCAAACGATCTCCCAATCGATCTTCTTTGTAGCTTTTTGTTCTTTAAGAAAATCCTTTCGCAATTGAGCTCGTACTGGCTTTTGCAAGCCAAGATACTCGAACTTATGTTTCATGTAAGCTTTCATGCCCAACGCTTTTTCAGGATTATGTGCGGCCCGGTAAGTTGACATGATCTCATTTAATTCTATGGACATAATTATCTCCCAATTGTGCAATTTATGTGAAAAAAGAAGAAATTAAAAGACGTATTAAATGCAATAAGTAGAAAGAAAAAAGGGGTAAGTGGTGAGCGGTGAGTGGTAGGTAGTAGGGGTTATTAGCAAAATGAAAGTGCAACACTAAAGAGGGTGTTGCATGAAGCAAAA
>CAYNBL010000242.1:0-1745 GCA_964395205.1 uncultured bacterium
ACTGGTAACTGGTAACTGGTAACTGGTAACTGGTAACTGGTAACTGGTAACTGGAGAATACTAAATATAAATTATAATGTGAATTATTAATTCGTTGGGGGACGATATGAATATAAGCAAATTTGATTATAATTGTTTTTATCATATTTATAACAGGTCAATTGGCAATGAGTTGCTTTTTCGTTTTGAAAAAGATTATGAATATTTTCTTGATAAAATGAAGTGTTTTTTATCCTCATCAGCTGATATAATAGCCTATTGTTTGATCCCTAATCACTTTCATCTTATAAAAATAAAAGAGCTGAAAGACCTTCCGGCTGGCGTCCGACATTGGGAGGACCTGCCGGATGGTCGAAAAAGTAAAAGTGTTGATCAGGCATTAAAGAATTTCTTTAATAGTTATACACGTTCTTACAATATAGCCTATAAAAGACATGGAAGGTTATTTCAACACGGGTATAAATTTAAAGAGGTCAAAACTGAAGAATACTTGATGTGGCTTATTTATTATATACATCGAAATCCTGTTCACCATCATCTTTCTTTTAAATGTAAAAATTGGACTTTTTCATCCTATAAAAATATAATCAATAACAGCATGTCATCATCAAAATTTGTCTTTGAATTGTTTGGTGGGAAAGATGAGTTTATTGAGCTTACATCTTCACTTACATTAGAGTATAATAAAATTAACTTATCGTATCGTTATTCTAAGGATAATTTGGAATTTGTTATGTAAATATCTTTTCGACCAGCCAGCTTGATCAGTCTACGTGTTACTTCGACTGATCAAGCTGGCTGGTCTTTAGTAGTTAAGAATCACACATCACAAACGATATTGCGCATCCGCCGCCCGGTGCAAGATTTAACGATATATCGCTTCTATGGTAGACCTCAACTGTATCGATCTGATAATCGGTCGGGTTTTTATTCCAATGTGCATTTTTTCCATCCGAATAGATGATCGTGGTATACTTCCTGCCTTTATCTAAAAAATCACAGTGAATATCAATCCTGCGCGGCTCTTCGTTCGTTATGCTTCCCAGAAACCACTTATCGGTATCCCTTTCTTTGCGGACGATCGTGACAAATTCACCGACCTCGCCATCAAGAACACGAGTTTCATCCCAGTCTACACCGACATCGCGAATAAATTGGAATGCAGATTGTCCTTCATAATTCTCAATTAGGTCCGGTACCATTTGAATGGGGCTGTAAATAACCACATAAAGCGCCAGTTGATGAGCTAAGGTCGTATTGATCTGATTATTAGGCTTATATGGGTTTAACTTAATATTAAATATTCCGGGTGTAAAGTCAAAAGGTCCTGCCAACATGCGAGTAAATGCAACGGTCGGCAAATGAACGGGAGGATTTCCGCCATCGGGAGACCATGCATTGAATTCCTGGCCTCGCATACCTTCTCTTGATATGGCATTAGGATAGGTACGGCGGATACCTGTCGCTTTAATGGGTTCGTGTGCATTAACGGCAATTTGATGTTCTGCGGCAATCGTTAAAGCCTTTCTGTATTCCTTAACCATCCATTGACCATGGTGATATTCACCTTTGGGGATGATCTTCCCGACATAGCCGGTCTTGACCGTAGAAATACCCAGGTCATTCATTAATGCATAAGCAGTATCCATCTGATCGCCATAAGCTCTCGGTGCCGCTGAGGTTTCGTGATGCATAATGATCTCAACACCCTTGCTTTTGCCGTATCTAACAACTTCTTGTAGATC
>CAYNBL010000243.1:0-1742 GCA_964395205.1 uncultured bacterium
GAACGTCGTGAGACAGTTCGGTCCCTATCCGCCGTGGGCGTAGGAAATTTGAGAGGACCTGTTCTTAGTACGAGAGGACCGGAATGGACGAACCTCTGGTGTATCTGTTGTCACGTCAGTGGCATCGCAGAGTAGCTACGTTCGGATGAGATAAACGCTGAAAGCATATAAGCGTGAAACTTACCTCAAGATTAGATTTCCCTTGAAGGATCCTTGTAGACGACAAGGTTGATAGGTCACAGATGTAATCACAGTAATGTGTTTAGTCGAGTGATACTAATTATCCGTTAGATTTAAAACGTATATTTAAATTCAATATTATTGGTAGCCGCGTAAATTTGTTGTAGCATCATTTGTCCACCACTATTTATATAAGACTTTTTCCGGGCGACAATATCGCTGGGGCGACACCTCTTCCCATTTCGAACAGAGAAGTTAAGCCCAGCAGAGCCGATGGTACTGCACTGGCAACGGTGTGGGAGAGTAGGACATCGCCGGAAACCATTTAACCCCGCCAATCGGCGGGGTTACTTTTTTCTGATAATTTATTTTGTCATTAGAACAAAAGGTGTAAATTCCTTCATGAAACTGGATGTAAAAAAATTACTTGAAAAACAACCATCACTTTTCGCTCTTATTAAAAAGATCGGTAAAGTTGCTGATGCATCTGATATAAGGGCTTACCTTGTAGGTGGCTTTGTTCGAGACCTTCTCATTACAAGACAAAATAAAGATATTGATATTGTTGTTGTGGGTGATGGCCTTGTTTTTGCCGATGATGTATCCAAAGCACTTCATGCTTATCCCGTAGTGAAATTTAAAGAATTCGGTACTGCCATGATCACACTTGAAACGATGGAGTTGGAGATCGTCTCTGCCAGAAAAGAAGTGTATCAAACAAATTCCCGTAACCCCAAAGTAAAGTTTACCGATCTCGATGAAGATCTGAAAAGGCGCGATTTTACTATCAATTCAATGGCCCTCTCAATTAATAATGATACTTTTGGTGAATTTATTGATCCTTTTAAAGGATCAAAAGACCTTAAAGCCGGTCTGATCATTACTCCACTTGATCCTAAGGAAACTTTTTTTGAAGACCCTCTCCGTATGCTGCGAGCAATTAGATTTGCCTCACAATTGGGGTTTGAGATCGATGCAAATACTTTTAAAGCCATCAAAGCATATGCAGATAGAATTGAAATTATTTCAAAAGAACGTATTCGTGATGAATTTATTAAAATATTAATGAGTTCCAAGCCGTCCCTGGGTATAAATATGCTTCTTGAGTCCACTTTACTTGAATACCTTTTTCCTGAGATCTTAAAATTAAAAGGGATTGACAGCCAGGATGGTTATAAGCATAAAGATGTTTATTTACATACACTCAAAGTACTTGATAATGTGGCTTCAGTCGATGCGGATATTAATTTGAGATTAGCCGCTCTCTATCATGACATTGCAAAACCCCGTACAAAACGTTTTTTCGATGGAATCGGATGGACCTTTCATGGTCACGAAGAGCTCGGTGCAAGAATGTTTGCAAATTATGGGAAGAAATTAAGACTTTCTACACGAGATATAAAATCCATCGAAAAGTTAATTCGCCTTCATCTTCGTCCTATTGCAGTTGCAAAGGAAGAAGTTACTGATAGTGCTATTAGAAGGCTTATTGTCGAAGCCGGTGAGCATATTGATGATTTAATGATACTTTGCAGAGCTGATATAACATCAAAAAATAAAGA
>CAYNBL010000244.1:0-1737 GCA_964395205.1 uncultured bacterium
TCATGAAGCACTTTTTCAAAGGTGCCGGTCATATGCTGAATGTGGTATCCATTCTGATCTTTGCCTTTTCCATGGGAGCTATGGTCAAAATGTTGGGTACGGGTCCATATTTAGCAGATATAGCTTCTGGATTACTAACACCGGCACTGTTACCAGCACTGATTTTTATCTTTTCATGCATTATATCTTTTTCAACCGGTACATCTATGGGAACCATGGCAGTCATGATGCCTTTAGCTATGCCAATGGCTACCAGTATGGAGATGTCCATTCCTCTTGTATGTGCAGCCGTTTTCGGTGGTTCAATATTTGGTGATCACGCATCGCCTATTTCTGATACAACCATTATGAGTTGTACTACCACAGGTTGTGATGTCATGGACCACATAAAGACCCAGTTGCCCTATGCGCTGAGTTATGCCGGCTTGGCCTTGATTGGATATTTGATACTTGGCTTTACCGCAATGTGAGTCAATACTGAAACTACAATAATACTTTCCTGTTTAGTGACGATAACTCCCAAAACAGGAATTAGGACAGTATTGCAAAACGGGATAAGGATATTTCCTAATCCTATTAATAATTATGTCACCTTCGAAGCAAATACACTTATTAACAAGGTCGAGATCTACAATATTGCCGGAAAAAAAGTAATTGAAACGACTAAAGCAGGCAAAATTGATCTTTCGAACTTGTATCATGGTATTTACTTTTTCAAGGTTCACATAGGTGGACAAAATTTTACCTACAAAATGGTCAAAAACTAGAATAACGATTTATAAATAGCTTTCTTCCCCGGATTTATCCGGGGTTTTTATTATGTAAGTGCTTTGTTTTTGTCATGAAGTTAATGAAGAAGTGGATGAATACAAGATCCAAGATCCAAGAAACAAGATCCAATAAAGTAGCAAAAACCAAGCGATAGAATGCAACTAAATAATGGTTGCAATTGTAGACTAAATGGATTAGATTAAAGTATGAGTAAAATTGAAAAATTATTAGAGAAAATTAAGAATAGAAATGCGGCAGTAAGTTATTCTGAATTGAAAAATCTATTGGGAAATTTGGGGTATATTGAATATACAAAGGGAAAGGCATCTGGTTCAAGAGTGGCTTTTGTTAATAAAGAAAGCAAGCACGAGATTTTATTACATAAGCCTCATGGTAAAGACTTAAAAGATTATCAGAAAGAGCAAGTAAAGATTGCATTACAAGAGAAAGGATATCTTTGATGAAAAATATTTTGAGATATAAAGATTTTATAGGTTCTGTTCAGTTTAGTGATGCTGATGAGATATTTTATGGTAAAGTTACTGGTATAGATGATTTAGTGAGTTTTGAAGGTAGTTCTGTAAATGATCTAAAAACTGACTTTATTGAAGCTGTTGAAGATTATTTAGATCTGTGTAAGAAAATTGATAAAGATCCATATAAATCTTATAAAGGATCCTTGAATGTGCGAATTGGTAGTGAATTACATAAAAAAGCTGCTCAAAATGCCGCTATGCATGGAATAACTTTAAATCAATATATTCAAAAAGCGATCTCAAAAGAAGTTAATGAAGAAGAGAAACCGTATTCTGTGGATAAAAGTAATAATTAACTCGTTATTTCCTCTCAAGATAAGCAATAACACCCCAAACTCCCTAATATTCACCTATTTCCCTAAAAACTGTTTGCATATCCGCCTATTGTTTATATATATTTGGTGCTTTTTTGTAGTCCCGGAAGACATAA
>CAYNBL010000245.1:0-1731 GCA_964395205.1 uncultured bacterium
AGAATGGATACCACATTCAGCATATGACCGGCACCTTTGAAAAAGTGCTTCATGAATTCTTTATAATGAAATATGCCTTGAACACGGTATAGGATGTAGGCAACCAAAAGACTTACAACACTTCCCCACAGGATCGACCGCATACCGTCACCCTCAAGCAAATTTCCTTTGCCTGTGATCAAGAGTCCGGCAATGATAACAAAAACCATACTCAGGATGGGAAGCAAAAGATTGATAATCGGTGTGGCCTTGATCCCTTTGGCGTCTTTGGCCGATATCATATCGTTTTCGGGGTCAGCATCCAATTCCCCGGTGGTGTCCGCTCTTTCTTCGGCTTTTCGCATGCCTTTGAAATGAAAGCGAGTAAAAATAATGACAGGTAAAAGCAATACGGCAAATATGGCATAGAAATTCAGCGGAATAGTGCGGATCATCACCTGTGTGGCGTTGGGAATATCTTGTGCCTGTATCAGTCCGATCATGAATGCTCCCCAAGCGCTTAATGGAATTAAAATACAGACAGGTGTTGAGGTACTGTGTACAATAAATGAGCTTTTTTCATGAGGAACTTTCAGAGCATCATTCAAGGGACGGGTAATAGCGCCAGTAAGTAAAGTACTTAGTGTACCACTTGTAAAGACCAGTACACCAATGAACCAGGTAAAGATTTCCGCCATACGTTTATTCTTGATCATGGCCTTTTTCTTGACCATCACATCTACAAATCCATTGATCCCACCACTTTGTTCAACAAGATAGATCAATCCACCGATCAATAAAACGCAAACAATGACAATAGTATTGTCCGTATCAGTAAAAACATTGATGAATGACATGAAAGTTCTGTCCAGTCCGGTGATGATATGAAAATCGCTAAGGATTAAGTAGCCGCTGAAACAACCTGAAATAAGCGCTATAAATACGTCTTTAGTCAATAGGGCAAGAGCAATCGCAATAAGCGGTGGTAGGACTGAAAGCAATCCATAATCCATAATAAACTCCATTGTTTTTCAAAGTAGACTTAAAAAGTATTTCTTATTAATTTTCTATAAATATGTCTAAAACCTAATGTACAATCCAATTGGGATCTCAACAACATGATATATTTGACCATAAGCTTTGTATGCGGGACAATTTGAATATCTTGCTTCCAAGGATATACCCATATTCATTTTTTCCATTTTGAGTAAGGAATAACTTCCTTTAATGCTTACGCCCAACACATACAGGCTACGCTGGTAAAACAGGGCTAATCCGTTTTGTATTTCAGCGCCTAGCTCAAAACGATCTCCATTTTTTTTAGCAATACCTAATGATATACTTAGCTGGTTACCCCACTGAATGGTCCTTAAGTCAAAACCTGAGTTAAATAATAAATCATTGCTATCAAAAATGTAATCTGCTGATAACTCAGCTCCACCGTTAAATAAATCCCAGTTGTTATTGTATCTTAAACCCTGTGCATAATTGGCAGATATTTGAATATGCTGAGCATTTAGTTTTACTGCTCCAAAAAGCAGAAATATAGTCAAACCGGCAAGAATGAGTAATCTAGAATTAAAAACTTTCATTATTTCTCATGAATTTTATTATAGTTGAACTTACTTGATCGTGTTGTAAGTCTTTTGAAATTGTTGCAATTCCATCCCCTTCTTGAGATCCGTAATCACCAAATTGAGCATGATTTCCACCCTGAATTAAATAATATATCGTCACCGGATGATCAACTTG
>CAYNBL010000246.1:0-1722 GCA_964395205.1 uncultured bacterium
AACATTCAGTAATTTATAGTGATTTTAGCCTCACAAAATTACCATTAGGCCTAATATTCAAAGAATGGGTAACAAAAAGCAGAATAAAAAGTTTTAAACATACATCTAATAGTCCAGGTGTTACAGGTGACAATGCAAGACACGGAAAAGAGACATTACATCCTCCAAAAAATCCGATGCAATTATTCGAAGCACGTAATCTAGTTGAACATTTAATAGGCCAATGGTTGATAAGCAAAAAGTAAATAAGGAGGTGATTTTTGAACAAAGTACAAAAAATAGTGATAATTATTGGAAGTATAATACTGGTAGCAAGTTTGATAAGTACACCTGAATATCAGTTTGCTCAAGGAACAAGATTTGCTGCAAATACAGTCAGTAATTTACCTAACCAGTACGATTTTCAGGCGGCAGTTATAAGATCTATGATAGTAATTTCAAGCACAATTGCAGCGTATTTCTTAAGCAGTATTTTTAAAAACACTTAAGAATCAAAAAAAACTTTTCTGTCTACTATTATCATTTCTAACTGCCAAACGAGAGTAAGTACAGAAATATTTACACATTTTTTTAAGTTTCATTGCCGAAGGAGCAAATACTTGGTGGAAGTATAATCCCCCTATAAAATGAAGGTATAAAATCATTTAAGAGAGATAACAATATGCTACACCTGACAGGCTTGCTGTCAGGTGTTTTGTAGAAGTCGCAAAAAATCCCGCCAACTGGCACTTGCAGGTGAGCACAGTCGTTATCTCGACTTTGCCCCAATATTATGGTCGGGACTCCGCTCAGGATGACAGGTATGTATAGGCAGAAAAATATTTATAAATTCGCTAAAAATTCTACAAATTTATCCAATTCTTCTTTGGTTCGCTTTTCAGTGACCGCGATCAGTAGCTGGTTCTTGCGTTCGGGGAAATAGGTTCCAAGATCAATCCCCGCATAGATCGCCTGATCCACTGCCTTCTGAATGATCTCTTTGGCAGGGAACGGTGTTTGAATAACGAATTCTTTAAAGAAAGGTGCACTATTTGCCGTAGAGTATCCGGGTAACTCACAGATCTTTTGTTGTAGATAATGAGCTTTTTGCACACAGAGTTCAGCGACTTGTTTTAAACCGCTTCTACCCATTAAGGCAAGATAGACCGTAGCAGCCAATGCGCATAAAGCTTCATTGGAGCAAATATTTGATGTGGCTTTTTCACGACGGATATGCTGTTCTCGTGTTTGCAGGGTCAATACATAACCACGATTGCCATCTGTATCCTCCGTCATACCGGCAATACGACCGGGCATTTTACGAACATATTCTTGTTTGGCTGTGAAGAGCCCGAGATATGGACCGCCAAAGTTAAGATGATTACCAAGAGATTGACCTTCGCCAAATGCGATATCGGCATCTACATCACCGGGAGTTTTAAGGATGGCTAGGGAAATGGGGTCAACACCTTGAATAAAGAGCGCATCATGCTTATGTGCCGCTTCCGAAAAGGATGCTGTATCTTCAATACATCCGAAAAAGTTCGGACTTTGAACAACAACAGCGGCAGTATTTTCAGTGATAAGTTCTTCAAGAGCGGCAAGATCGGTCCGATCATCTTTTAGTGGACAATCAATGATATTCAGATCCCAGGATCTTGCATAAGTTTCCATGGTCATGCGATACAAAGGATGTATAGCAGATGATAAAATGAAATCATTCTTTTTGCGTTTGATATTTTT
>CAYNBL010000247.1:0-1717 GCA_964395205.1 uncultured bacterium
ATCCGGCCGAACGACCAATGGTCTGATAAATAACGAACTGGTCGACCTTTTGCATATCCTGGGTAAGACGGCCGCCCTGAAAGACAGATAGTGCCGTATAACGAGCCGCAGAAGGGAATCCGGGAGTATGATCGGTCAAAGGCAGGTCATTATCAACGGTCTTTGGACAACCCATTCCACACAGATTATATCCTTGTTCTTTGCAATATTTTTCTACTTCAAAAACGTTCAATTGTGTATCGTCGCCGCCAATTCCGAAAAAGTAGCGGATATTATATTTTTTAAATACTTCAAGAACCCGAGGTATATTCTCAGAATTTAGTTTAATTCGCGAAGATCCAAGAGCGGATCCCGGTGTTTGTTGAAGCAAATCGACCGGTGCATCGGTCAGATCGATAAAATCTTCTTCAAGTAAGCCTTTCATACCAAAATGGCATCCCCATACTTGCTCAATATTCTCTTCCTTGAGACATTGGGAAATAATACCGGCAAGACTCGAATTGATTACTGCGGTCGGTCCGCCTGTCTGTGCTACAACAGCAATTCCTTTCATGTTGCATTTGCTCCTTTATTTTAGACTTGATCATTTTCCTTAGACAGGATAACAGGATTTACCTGATGTCTTTCGACAGGATTACAGGATTTACAAGATATAGTTTATATCCTGTGATCCGATCATAAGCATGATCAAGGATTGTTATCAATTAACAAATATCTTCTTCTGTCATTTCGACCCCCGAAATGTCGGGGTGGAGAAATCTCAAAATCCTCACTATATGTTGAATGTTTGAGATCCCTCGACTACGCTCGGGATGACAATTCAATTTAAAACATACTTTTCAAGAGGTTTGCAACGAAGCGGTAGTACATATCCCCCACTTCTATGAAACCCGTTTCAAAATCTACGTGCTTGCGACCGGTTCCCCAGTCTACAAACCCACCAACCCAATGCGGTGCCAGATCAAATGCAAGTGCAGCAGTTTTTCCTGCACCCTTTTGTCCCACAACCAACAAAGGGATCTTTGTTTCGTCCACTTCAGTTCTTACTTTATCGTTTTCGGCGGCAATCAATATTTTTTTGCCACATAAAACACAATCAGCTTCTTCTTTTGCTTCAATATCGTTATAGCCGCCGATCACAGCGGGTCGTTTCCAATCAAGACCTTTGCAAACCGGATGGTATATATCCATCGGTAATACGGCAATTCCCTGATCGTAATTTCTGCGATCATCTTTTTCTTTTAACTTTACGGGTAAAATATCTTCCAAAGGAGAATTCTTATATTCTATGTTCAGCCCCGTAAATGATTCCCAGCCACCGATCATTAATAATGAACCGCCTTTTATTGTGAAATCGGCGATCTCTTCAAGTCGTTCGTCTTTGATCTGTTCACGGGGATAATCTGAAAGAATGATGAGGTCGTAATTAGAAATATTGATGTTTTGCGGAAATGGCAAAGCAGAGGGGATATAATCCATATCATATCCTTCCGCGTGAATAATAGCCGCAAGGTAGATTGCAGCCATATCAATATCATCATCACCACAAAACAGTATTTTTTTCCCTGAGTCTTGTGTAAATCTTCGTAATGCTAGGGGTTCCAATTATACTCCTAAAAAAAGCGTCCGTCAGCTGACGGACGCCCTAAACTATAAATGTCCTTAGAATAGATCCTTATAATTGTTCACCGAATACATCCTAAATTCAATTTCACGC
>CAYNBL010000248.1:0-1707 GCA_964395205.1 uncultured bacterium
GGAGAAGCCGTTATGCGCACAGATCCTCTTACCGGAGAACAGCTTAAAGTCGAGATCATTGATTACAGCAATACGGACCTCAGAGCTGTCAAACGCTTCCAGTACAACGGTCATTATCTGGAGCTAGGCGTTACGGTAACCAATCTGTTCAATCAAAAACGATTGTATACCGGCGGTATGAACAGTACACAATATAATAATTATAAAGAATCCCTAAAATTCTCATTTGAGGAAGACGAAAAATTCGGCAATGATAAATGGGGTGAATGGGACAAAGACTATATTGATACCGGTTGGCTTGAAGCTCCGATATTTCTTAATCCTCGCCGAATCATAATAAGTCTGACTTTGGACATATAAGGAGGTAATAATGAATAAGAATATAAATCGACTTCTGATCTTTCTACTCATTTCGGCCATGATGGTTTTTGCACAGAAGAATTTCAACGGTCCGCCCATGTTCCTGAATGTGAATGCCATTAATTTTTCATTGAAGAAAACCAACGGGGAAGGGCAGTTTAGCAATCAGTACAGCTGGATGCTGACAGGATCTAATCAGGAACAAACAGAAGAATGGTATTATCCCAGTGATCAGTGGCATTCGCAAATGCTTTATCAGATATTCAACCCTGTTTGTTTTGACGATGCGGGCTTTACGAATGAAAAACAACAACATCTTGTGATCCCTACAAAATGCATCAATAACGGAAAAAATGATTTTTCATGGGAACACCGGCGTGTGCGGCCTCCGTATGTGATCGTGGATGATGTTCCACAATACCAGTCATATACTTGGGAGCTTGATCCTGACATCCCTTCGGATATAGTCGCGGAATGGGAAGACATTTATGTCAATTATGGCATGCGCGCACACGTAAAAATGTATGCCTATTGCAATGAGAATCATAATAACTACTTCATTTACCGGGCAACATTAAAATTCACGGGAGAAACACGGCGTCCTATTGAATTACCCGATACTTCAAGTTTTTTTCCTTCGCAAACCGTCAATATGTGGTGGCCGATCTCTTTCAGCTTCGGTCCTTCAAAAGCCGGAGAATACATGAGCGCAAGCTATTTTCGATTTGAAGGCGAAGACGATTTGGACAGCTGGTTTGCCGATGAAGTAAAATTAAACGATAGTGGACGCGATTCATTGAAAGTTGCATATTACTGGGATTATAAAAGTCAGGGATTAGCTGCATATAAAAATGGCAGTACGGATGATACCGGCGATCCTGATCGTGTTTACGGGCATCTCCACGCCCCTCAGATCCCGGGTTATGCGTTACTCCATGCAGCAAAAAACAGTTTTGATCCCCACGATGACGATGTGGCTCAACCTTATGCGATACCACATGCCGATATTGCGAACGACCTGTGGACACGTATCGATCCCGGTATACGTGACACATATATCGGCGATGACAGTCGTGGACGATTTCCTCTGGATCCCGTGACAGAAGGATGGATGGGAGCAAATGCCTCTCAAAAGGGTCCAATGAGATTTATTACAGTAGGTCCATATGAGTTGACACTGGACAGGGAACAGCAGTTAGTCGATTCGATCTGTGTGGTCTATGCCATCGGAGTCGGCACGATCGATTATGAAACAGCGGATTCTGTAGGTAGAGCCTGGTTGAATAACGAAATTACCGATGATGAAAAACGAGATGCGATATTAACGGGTAAGGATTCACTTTTCAA
>CAYNBL010000249.1:0-1695 GCA_964395205.1 uncultured bacterium
CCGTGGACGACGATATTGATCCCGGGGTATTCTTTTCTACGCTTGATAACATCGTCCAGTGTAAAGCGTTTATGGACGCTGCAGTAACCATTCCAAAGAAAGACCTGTGATCCTTCAATGGCTTTTTCATCCGGTAAACGATCAAGTGTAAAAATTGCCGATTCCGGGATACCTTTGCTTATTGCAGTATTTATACCGAGAAATTGGTCAGGTAGGAAAAGGATCTTGCTGCCTCTTTCCATTGCCCAATCAAAAATACGAGGCGCATTCGAGCTGGTACAGATAATGCCGCCGTTCTTTCCGACAAAGTATTTGATTTCTGCCGATGAATTGATATAGGTAACCGGAATGATCTTTTCTTTAGTTCCACTTATTAAATGCTTCCAGATCATTTCGACATCTTTGATATCAGCCATGTCCGCCATAGAACAACCTGCACGCATATCAGGTAAATAGACTTCTTGATCTTCCCCGCTGAGAATATCTGCACATTCTGCCATAAAATATACACCGCAAAAGACAATGTGCTTTTTCTTCATTTCTGCAGCTTTTTGACTGAGAATAAGCGAATCGCCTGTCACATCGGCAAAGCGGATCACATCATTTCGTTGATAGTGATGACCCAAGATGACCAAGTCATCTTTTAATTCTTCTTTTAAAGCAGCGATCTCATCCAAAATGACAGGATCACTTTCTATTGATTTAAAGGCGGAAACGCCTTTTTCGAATTTGTTCATTTAAAAATCGATCCCTTCTACTGCGGGTTTATTCTTCTGGAATGGATGCTTGATCTCTTTCATTTCTGTCACGAGATCCGACCGTTCGATAATAGCATCACTGGCACCGCGACCGGTAACAATAAGGTGCATGCCTTCCGGAATGCTGTCCATTATTTTTAAAACTTCTTTTTCATCAACAAGATTGACCATTTGAGCAGTCAATATTTCATCCAAAACAATGATATCATATTTCTTGCTTTCGATCTTCTTGTAAGCAAATTTTACAGCTTCACTCGCCGCTTTCAAATGATCCGTTTCGCTGTGTTTATCACCGGGTAGTTTATAAAAGCCAATTCCTGCCTGGTAAACTTCCACAAAATCTTTGAGGTGATGATTAATAGCGTGATGTTCTCCATACTGTGAACCATCTTTTATAAATTGTATGATGCAAGAGCTATGATGGTAGCCGGCTGCACGCAATACCGTGCCCAATGCCGCTGAGGTTTTTCCTTTTCCGTTTCCTGTATATGCAATGATCATTAGATCTTTCCTTCAATTAATTTTACTCATTTGATAAATCTATTGTGTTTGTATTACCAATAATAGATTTACCTGTCTGTTTTTCAATTTCTATACGTGCTTTTTTTGCGGCAGTTCCGCCCTTACGAGCAACTTTTTTATTTTCTTCCAATCCTTTGGGCGTTTTTTCTTTAGATATTTCTGTTGTTGATGCCTCGGCCAGCATATTAAGCACTAATTCCAAATTACTCATATTATCTCGGAGGTTTTCTTCTTTTAGTCCTTTTAATCTTTTGTATTCTTTCACAGATTTATCAGTCCAAGCTTTTGTCACTTCATTGGTAAGTATTGCGTATTCCAGTCCCTCTTTCATACCGCGAGCGTTCCATTCATCAGTCAATTCTTTTCGAATTTCAATACTTTTTAATCTTTGATTGATCCACTCTTTAGAATATCC
>CAYNBL010000250.1:0-1667 GCA_964395205.1 uncultured bacterium
GTCTACTTTTCTTCCATAAACGGATATTCATATGTCTTTGGTGGATTGAAGGTTTCCTTTATGGTCCGGACGGATACCCAGCGCATCAGGTTCATGGATGAACCGGCTTTATCGTTTGTACCGCTGGCTCTGGCACCCCCAAAAGGCTGCTGTCCAACTACCGCACCTGTCGGCTTATCATTGATATAGAAGTTCCCGGCCGCATTGGCCAATTTATCCTTAGCGACAGCCACTGCAGTCCTATCTTGTGCAAAAACTGCACCGGTCAGGGCGTATGGGCTTGTTTTATCGCATAGTTCAAGGGTCTCTTCAAACTCATCTGCCTTATAAACATAAATGCTTAAAACAGGACCGAAGATCTCTTCTTCCATCGTCTTGAATTTAGGATCCGTAGTAACAATAGTTGTCGGTTCAATAAAATAACCTTTAGATTTATCGTAGCCACCACCGGTAATGATCTCGGCATCTTTATGTTCTTTGGCATAGTCAATATATCCTGCGATCTTATCAAATGCAGCTTCGTTGATGACAGCTGTCATAAAATTCGTAAAATCAAGTGGTGAACCTACCTTAATTGTTTTAACCATGGCAACATACTTTTCTTTCACTTCATCCCAAATATTATCGGGCATATATACACGTGAAGCGGCAGAACATTTTTGTCCTTGAAATTCAAAAGCGCCGCGTAACATGGCAACAGCTAAAGCATCAATATCAGCAGTTTTATGAGCAAAAATAAAATCTTTTCCACCGGTTTCACCCACAATGCGAGGATAGCTTTTATAATTTGAAATATTATTACCAATGGTTTTCCAAACATGTTGAAAAACTTCTGTAGAACCTGTGAAATGAATACCTGCAAAATCGGGGTGATTAAAAACGATATCACCAATCTGCTGGCCACTACCTGGCAAGAAATTAATCACGCCATCCGGCAATCCGGCTTCCTTAAATAATTTCATTAGATAGTAGGCAGAGAACATTTGAGTTCTTGAAGGTTTCCAAACAACTGTGTTTCCCATCATGGCAGGTGCAGTTGGCAAATTGCCCGCAATAGAAGTAAAGTTGAAAGGTGTCAAGGCAAAAACAAAGCCCTCTAGTGCCCGGTATTCCAATTGGTTCCAAGTTCCTGCGGGACTATAATCCGGCTGGTTTTTGTATATCTCGGACATATAAAAAGTGTTAAAATTAAAGAAATCAATCAATTCACAGGCAGCATCGATCTCCGCTTGATTAATTGTTTTACTTTGCCCCAGCATGGTCGAAGCATTAATAAGATCACCATATGGTTTTGCTAATAGGACTGCCATTTTTTTAAAGATAGCGGCGCGAGCTTCTGCCGGCATAGAGGCCCATGCCTCGCGGGCTTCCAGTGCTGCATCGATAGCCATGCGGATTTCTTTATCACCGGCAATATGGTAAGTTCCAAGTACATGCTGATGATCATGAGGACAAACAACATCAGCTGTTTTGCCGGTATATATTTCTTTACCACCAATAATGACTGGAATTTCAATTTTGTTTGCCATCATTTCATTTAATACTTTTTTTACACTTGCACGTTCGGGTGTACCCGGTGCATAGCTTAGCACACGTTCATTTTCCGCGTGCGGGATCTTATAGAGCGCATTGATCATGTTTTATCTCCTGACATTTTTATAATATGT
>CAYNBL010000251.1:0-1662 GCA_964395205.1 uncultured bacterium
AACATTATAATTTAATGCTTTTTTGGGGACTTGGTAGTCTAATGGAGGCTTCGGGATCGGGGGAAAGATCTCAAATTACTTAGAAATATAAAATGACTGTTATCCTTCTTTGCTATACCCCATTATTAGAAATACTTTTACCAAAATATTTTTATTAATAAGATTCCTGTGATAAGATTATTAATCATTTCATCATGTTCTTTAATTTGAGATCTCTCCGCTTTGCTTGCCCCTTTGGAGCAGCGCTCCGGTCGAGATGACAAGCTTGCTTTACATTTATCGTTCATAGTTTATCTTGCCCAGCGCTCCCATGCTTCGCCAAGGCTTTGCAGGGCAGGCAGCGCAATCTTACTAAACCTCTAAACTTCTAAGCTTCTAAATTTTTTATATTGTGATGAGTGTCACTGATTCAAATCTGAAATTGATTGTTGTTTTATTTTAAAATATATTTCAATCATGTTTTTATCAATTGAATTAAACAGTTTAGAAAATAATTGAATTACTTTAAGTAAGAATACACTTTTTCAGTGTATTCTTTGCTTGCATTTTGTTAAGCAATACATTAACATTTAATATTGGAAACATGAGCAGAATAACTTTTAATAAAATACCTATACATCCTGACTTCGGTAAAACAATATATGACATATATCATGTAATAGATAATGGTCGATCAACGATAAAGGAATTTTATAGTTTGCCGTCCGATGTTCAAGATGATATTAAAGATCTAGTATCAAATATGGCCACAATGGAAAAAGTTGAATCTGATAAAGTGACATACAATTTGAAAAGTCGTTCTTATGGAGAAATACGACCTTGGGCACATAGATTCTTCTTTTTTAGAAAGTGCGGGAAAAATTATATATTCTTTGGATACACTGAAAAGAAGACAAGGTCTCTATCATCAGAAGTATATGATAAATTTGAAAGGAAAATGAAAAAATATGAACGAGAGTTTGAAAAATTCATCAATGAAAATTGAAGATTTCTTTGCTGCAAAACCGACAGCAAATCAAAAAGCATGGGGAATTATAAATAAATTCTACCATTATGTCCTTACACACATGAATCAAGAGGGTATAACAAGGGCTGAACTGGCTAGGAAAACCGGTAAATCCAGATCTGCAATAACCCAAATGTTTAATAAAACGCCTAATTTAACTATTAAGAAAATGGTGGAAATAACAGATGCGGTAGGGCTTGAGTTTTCATTGACACCCGTTAAAAGTAAAAGAGTTCAACAACTCCACAACTCGTACACTTCGGAACACCCACAAGGGGTAACATCCCGTATGGAAGTCAATGAAGAGTAGAAGAGAGAAGACGTGAGAGGTGAGAAAGTCTGTCATCTTGAGCCCCGATTGTTCGGGGAAAGATCTCAAATTACACAGAAAAATAAAATGCCTGTTATCCTACTTTGCTATACCCCATTATTAGAAATACTTTTACCAAAATATTTTTATTAATAAGATTCCTGTGATAAGATTATTAATCATTTCATCATGTTCTTTAATTTGAGATCTCTCCGCTTTGCTTGCCCCTTTGGAGCTGCGCTCCGGTCGAGATGACAGGCCAAGGTCGTCATCCTGAAAATACTGCCGGTGGTCCCGATTACCAAGACCAAAACAAGTATTATTTTACTAAAATCGGATTTACAGA
>CAYNBL010000252.1:0-1643 GCA_964395205.1 uncultured bacterium
GGACTCTGAATATAGTTTCTTTCTCATTTTCAGATGATTCTAAAATTCAAATTTACTCCAACATCAAGCCTGTGGTATGAAGGCATACGAAAATATCCTCCCAGTGATCCTTCTAATGAAGCATATCGTTCAATACCGAGCGTTGTAGCATTTCCTGTTCCATAAACCCATGTTAAACCTACATCAACCTTATCATTAAATTTATGAGTAACTACAATACTTATATCGTGTCGCCTGTCATATTTATATGGAAATATTTTTCCAAAACCAATATTTCCAAATTTACGTTCCGACCATGATAGTGTGTATCCTATCCATCCGGTAGTTTTGCCTAAATCCTTTTTTACAAGAAATTCTGCTCCGTAGCTCCATCCTTTTCCAATTTCAATTTTATCTTCCCATTTATCTCCGGCGGAAAAGTAACTTGCTCCTTCTTTATATTCAATTAAATTATGCATATTCTTATAAAAGCCTTCAATACTTACATCTATTTTATCGGTTAAAGCATAAACCGCACCGGCAGCATATTGCCATGAACGCAGAGGATTAATAGTATCGGTAACAGGAACCCAAAGGTCTGTAGGCATATTTAATGTTGAATTTGTAAGTAAATGAATATATTGTGTCATTTTAGTTGCGGCAGCCTTAAACGATAATTTTTCATTGTACAAATAACGGATCGAAAATCTAGGTTCAAGTGAATGATATAATTTTCCTCTTACAGAAAAATTTGAATAATGCACACCTATATTTGATTTTATTTTAGATGATAATTTAATATCATCCTCTAAATACAAATAAAATTCATTAGCATAAATATTTTTGTTTCCGAAAGTAGTATCAATATCATTGCTGGAATCATCGGCAAGTACCCTGAAAGTATTAATTCCGGGATTAAAAGTGTGATATGTATTATTTATTCCAAACCTGATATAATTATTTGGGGTTGGCAAATAATCAAAATCAATTTTCATTGCCCAGTCATAAATGCCTGATGAATAATCAATACCGAATTCATCTTTTTCACCATCTTCTTCATATATAAACTCCAAACCGGTTAAGAACTTAAATCTGCTATATGTTATAGTTGTGTTACTAAATAATTTATTGCTTAGTATATAATTCCAGCGTAAAGCAGATGTAATATTTCCCCATCTTAATTTGAAATTATTTTCTTCTTTAAAATTATAGCCCTTATCTTTAATCAATGTGTAAACTTTATCATTCCCCATATATGAACTTAAAAAGAGCCTGCTTTTATCCGAAAATTTATGATTTATTTTAGCATTTACATCATAGAAATAATATCCTGCTCTTAATTTATCTATATCATCTGATTTTGCAATAAAATATTGTATCGGATATGATAAGATGTCAATATACGTTCTGCGTCCTGATACAATAAACGATGTTTTATCTTTAATAATAGGACCTTCAATAGCAAGTTTTGAAGAAATAATACCAACAGAACCTTCACCTTTTATCTCTTTTGTATTACCTTCTTTCATTCTGATATCAAGGACAGATGATAACCTGCCACCATAACGTGCAGGAAATCCACCTTTAGTAAGACTAACAGTATTTATCGCATCAGCATTAAAAACGGAAAAAAATCCGAAAAGGTGATTTACATTATAAACAGG
>CAYNBL010000253.1:0-1550 GCA_964395205.1 uncultured bacterium
TAATAAACATCAAAATAGTCTGAACTACTCATACTGCCATCTTCACTTGCATCAAGGCTGAAAGTGATAGCAGAATAAGATGAAATATCAATGGACTCACTTTGCCATATCGCAGAACCATTTAAGTCGCGACCTTCCAGTTCTCTCACGTAATTGTGGGTTTTTATATAATCATCAGCATCGTCAAAGGTGCAGGCTGTAACATCTAATGTCCATTTTGTAACGCTTGCCGGATAATCACCGATATTAACAGTGCCCGGACCTTCAATACCGGTATTTTCTACATAGGTCGAAAAATCTTCCGACCAGATTGTTGTTTGGCTTAAACCGTTAATTGTAATTCCTAAAAAGAAACTCAATAATAGAATGTTTGAATAAAATGTATTCTTTTTCATGACTTTAAATTATTAACCAATAAATTAAACATAATCAAAGCTAACTCAGTAAAGCCTCTTTGTCAATACTTTAACTGCATTATGTCCGATTTGTGCTATGTTATGTCCGATTTGTTATGTGGGTGTCCAAGTTTCGGGCTTGTCATCGACTTACATGAACTAAACAAAAAATAATTCAATTTATTTATATGTCACTTTAAGATTTAATTGGTATAAATGCGAAAATGATTAAATGATTGAATGAATTCTCTATTTGCGTTTGAGGTTCTAAGAGAATGATTTCTACTGTATATTCCGAACCATGCTGACCAGTAATTCCGATGAAGCTGACCACCTTTTCGAGCACTTATTGGTATAATATACATAAGGCCAGGTCTTTAGCCTGGTCAATATGCCGGAATGACTCATAAGTGCTTTTTACAAGGGGTGGTCAACATGCCGGAATGACATATTGACCACTTAGGTAGTTCTCCTGAATGATTTGCTTTGCAATTAAACTAAAATTAATTGTAATGGCAGGAGAAACTATAAGTATGATTAAATTAAAACAGATATTTTTACTTCGTAACAATGGATCATCATATGAATCCATATCCAAGATTGTACAATCATCCCGGAACACGGTAAAGAAATACCTTCGTTTGGCTGAGCAAAGAGGATACAGCTTACAAGATTTAGCTGGACAAGGTGACCAAGAACTTGAGAAGCTTTTTAGTCAACCCGTACAGTTTAGCAAAAATCGCTATCTGGACCTGGAGCAACTCTTTCCTTGGATGCAAAAGGAATTAAAACGTACTGGGGTAAACCGATGGTTTTTATGGGGCGAATATAAAAGCCAACATCCTGATGGGTACTCTTACTCCCAGTTTTGTGATCATTATCGCAGGTGGACTGAAAGTTCAAGTGCCAGCATGCATTTAGAACATCTCCCGGGAGAGAAATTATTTATTGACTTTAGTGGCAAAAAGCTTCAAATTGTTGATCGGAAAACCGGGGAAATCCAAAAGGTTGAAGTCTATGTAGCCCTATTGGGACATAGTCAACTAACCTACGTTGAAGCCTTGGTAGATCAAAAAAAAGAATCTTTTATTAAAGCTACAGAAAATGCCCTTCATTATTTTCAAGGTGTCCCTATGGCACTGGTGCCTGACAATC
>CAYNBL010000254.1:0-1544 GCA_964395205.1 uncultured bacterium
TATACACGCTGTCTGTCAGATTCTCTTACATCAGGAAAAGCTTATCATTTTTCAGCAGCTCCCGTCAAAGCAGTGGTATTTCCGCCCGATTGGAATGTTCAGAGTGAGGAATTATTTTTTCAAGAGTTATTGGCAGCGTGTCCGTCCGATTCCCTGTTGATGTTAACAATTACAAATGATGATGTTCCGGACAGTGACGAAGGCGATACTATTTCATATCAGATCAATTACAATATCGTTGCAAACCATACCCGGCAAGGAGTGGATAAACTCTTCAACGGGCGAAGTTATATTAAATTAATTAGAAATAATCAAAATTACTGGGTGATCTATTATTGGCAGGATATTGCGGTATCCACAGATGCTACATGGTCGGACTTGAAAGCATATTTTTAATGGACCATTCTTGTTAGGAGAACAAATGAAGAAAATTGTATTGGGATTTATTATTCTTGGGGTGTTTTTTTCATCATGTACTGTCAAAGAGTATAAGCCGGTCGATACAATTATTGAAAATGCCATTGAAGAAAGGATATTTCCAGGTGCTGTCCTGGTAGTCGGAAATTCAGATAAAATTATCTATGAAAAAGCCTATGGACATTTTACTTATGATAAGAATTCATCCCCGGTAGAATTGAATTCAATGTTTGATATGGCTTCGTTGACCAAAGTATTTGCAACCGGTATGTGTGCAATGAAATGCATAGACTCGGGACTAGTCGATCCCGAAAAAGCGGTGGTTGATTATTTACCTGAATTCAATAATCATGGAAAAGATGTGATCAAAGTCAAACACTTGCTTATGCATAATAGTGGGCTGCCGGCATACTCCAAACCGGGAAAATCTGCTCAGGAAACACTGGATATTATCATGAATATTGAAATGACCCGTGAACTGGGTGATTATAAATACAGTTGCCTGAATTTTATTACTCTGATGCGAGTGGTTGAAGCCGCTACCGGAATGCCAATGTGGGAATTCTATAAAGAGGTCTACACAGACCCAATGGATATGCACAGAACTGGGTTTTCTCTGAATGACAAAATGAAACAATTCTGTATGCCAACGATCGGGGATAGTACAGGTATAGAAATAATTCGTCAGGGAGAAGTGCATGATCCACTTGCACTTTCGTTAGAAGGTTATTCAGGAAATGCCGGTTTGTTTTCTACCGGACCCGATGTTGCAAAGTTCTGCCAGATGATGTTGGGCAAAGGAAAGTATAAGAACACAAGTTATGTATCAGAAGAGACCATTCTACCATTTATAACCCTACAGGCAGGTACGCGGGCATACGCATGGGGTATGAATAATTATCGTAGCTCCGCAGGAGATAAACTTTCTGAAACAGCTATCGGCCATACAGGGTACACAGGAACATGTGCATGGATCGATCATGAAAAAGATATTTTCATCGTATTGCTGACAAACCGTGTTTACCCACAAGATAAAAAATCGGTTACACCTACTCGAAGAGCTGTAAATGATGCTGTGGTTGAAGCTATTCTTGGACAATAATAATAAATATTCTAACATTGAGGAT
>CAYNBL010000255.1:0-1543 GCA_964395205.1 uncultured bacterium
CATGATTCGGAATACTTTAAGGAACGCGTATCGGATATTCGCGATATTAAACAGCGCGTTTTACTTGCTTTAATATCAAAACAAACAATCCTATCAACTTTTACCATTGATAAGCCGACAATATTTGTATCGCGAGATTTGAATCCTTCGGATATTATGATGCTTGTTTCTGAAAACGTAGTGGGATTTATTACTGAATTCGGTGGCAAAACATCACATGTGGCCATTTTAGCAAGAGCGATGAAAGTTCCTATGATCACCGGAGCAAAGGAAGCACTCCAAAATATTGAATCCGGTCAAACCTGTATCCTTGATGCTGATCATGGTAAAATATTTGTTCAGCCCAGTCAGGAATTATTAGATGAATATGCGCGTGAGATCGATAAATTAAATAAATGCGAAAAAGCCTTTCTGGCGGATCATGATAAAAAAGCAATTACCAAAGATGGTTACACATTTGAACTGGGAGCAAATATCAGTCTTCCTTTCGAAGTTGCTGATGTTATCAAGTATGGAGGAGGGGGTATTGGTCTTTATAGAACAGAATATCTCTATCTCATGAAACAGCATCTTCCTGAAGAGGAAGAGCTTTTCAATGAATATCGTCAGGTTACCGAGGGCATGCAGAATAAAGAAGTGGTTATTCGTACTTTTGATCTCGGTGGGGACAAAATGTCTGATCTTTGGGAACAGGATATTCGTTTTGAATCCAACCCTTTTATGGGCTATAGGGCAATCCGGATATGTTTGGATCAACCCGCAATATTTATTACTCAACTAAGAGCTATTCTGAGATCTTCGGCATTTGGTAAAGCATCTATATTGCTTCCTATGATCACTCATGTTGAGCAGTTGACTGAAAGTATGGCATATATTGATGAGGTCAAACGAACTCTTGATAAAGAAAAGATACCCTATGATAAATCGATTAAGTTAGGAATGATGATTGAAACACCATCTGCGGTTATGAATATTGAATCTTTCATTGATAAAATTGATTTTATTTCAATTGGAACAAATGACCTTACTCAATATGCATTAGCTGTTGATAGAGGTAATGAACGGGTTACGAATGTATATAACCATTATGATCCGGCTATTATTAAAATGATTTTGAAAGTTGTCAATGCAGCGCATCTGGAAGGTATACCCGCATATGTTTGTGGCGAGATGGCCTCAGAATATCGGGCATTGGTATTGTTTGCGGCTATGAAAGTTGATGGACTGAGTGTTGCGCCCAGTTACATTGGCGCGGTTCGTGATCATATTAATAAGTGTGACCAAAAAAATGCCGAACAACATCTAAAGAAGATATTGCGAATGAGCACAAGAAAAGAGATTGTGAATTATTTGGATAATTTAATAGATTGTTCTTGATTTGAATCAACTAAAGTTGACAATGCTTGACGGGCTGCCCTTTGACTGGCAGCTTTTTTTGTAGTACCGGAACCAGTTCCGTACCAATCTCTACCAACCATAACCGAAATCTCAAAGTATTTCCCATGTGCGGGACCTTCTTCATGCGTTGTTACGAATTTGGGCA
>CAYNBL010000256.1:0-1528 GCA_964395205.1 uncultured bacterium
CACTATCCTGTAAGTTGACCGCAATAATTCCGGTTCGACGCGGACGGCTGTAGGCGTCAAGCTTAGTTTTTTTGATCGTACCGTTTTTTGTGGATACGATGACATATTTATCTTCAGTAAAATCGCGGATATTGAGGAAAGCTCTAACTTTTTCATCTTTTTCGCATTCAAGTAAATTCACAATAGCACGGCCGCGAGTCGCACGACCTGCCTGAGGCAATTCGTGTACTTTCAACCAATACACCTTACCTAAATTAGTAAAGAACATCAGGTAATCGTGAGTTGAAGCGATAAAAAGGTTCTCAATAAAATCATCCTCTTTAGCTGTAGCACCTTTCTTACCAACACCTCCACGACGTTGTGCGTGATAGACATTGACAGGGGTACGTTTAATAAACCCATTGTGAGTGATAGTAATTGCCATTTCTTCATCGGCTATCATATCTTCCACAGAAAAATCACCGGCGTCAGCGACCATTTCAGTCCGTCGTTCATCACCGTATCTTCCCTGTATCTCACGGGTTTCCTCAATCAATATTTCTTTTTGTTTGCCACGGTTGTCCAGAATATATTTTAGTTTTTCGACCTGTTTTAGAATGTCAATATATTCCTGAATAACCTTCTCGCGTTCCAAACCGGTCAACCTTTGCAATTTCATATCCAGAATAGCTTGTGCCTGCAATTCAGAAAATTCAAAGCGTTTTATCAAATTTTGACGAGCAGCATTGGCGCTTGCAGATTTCTTGATGATCTCGATCACTTCATCAATATTATCGAGCGCGATCTTGAATCCTTCTAAAAGATGAGCGCGAGCTTCCGCTTTTTTCAATTCGAATTGAGTTCGGCGAACAATAATTTTATATCGGTAATCAACAAACAATTGCAACATGCTTTTCAAAGAAAGTACTTTAGGAATACCATCAACCAAAGCGATCATATTGATACCAAAGGTATTTTGCAAATTGGTATGTTTATATAAATTGTTCAGAACAACCTGTGGTTCAAAATCGCGCTTGAGTTCAACTACGACACGGATACCTTCTTTATCCGATTCATCACGCAAGTCGCTAATGCCATCAAGTACTTTACTGTGTACCAATTCTGCAATACGTTCAACCAAATTACTTTTATTGATCTGATAAGGAATTTCGGTGAAAACGATCTGTTCGCGATTACTGCGAATCTGCTCCACGTTGGCGCGAGCACGTAAAGTGATCTTTCCATGTCCGCTTTCATAAGCAGAAAAAAGTCCTGCCGTACCGTAAGCCAGAGCACCTGTGGGAAAATCGGGACCTTTAACATGCTGCATTAACTCTTGGGTTGTTATCTCGGGATTTTCAACTGTTGCGCAAACGGCATTACAGATCTCATTGATATTATGGGGCGGAATATTGGTTGCCATTCCCACGGCAATACCGGTAGCGCCATTGATCAACAGATACGGGATCTTGCTGGGCATAACGGTCGGCTCTTCAAGGGAATCATCAAAGTTAGGGACAAAATCCACGGTTTCTTTATCGATATCTGC
>CAYNBL010000257.1:0-1519 GCA_964395205.1 uncultured bacterium
GCCGGTGGGATCGCCAAACAAGGTATTTGTATTGTCAGCGGTATGGCCAAAGGTATCGATTCCATCTCTCATCGCGCCGCATTGGATGAGGGCGCACGGACCATTGCTGTGTTTGGAACTTCGTTGGATACCATTTATCCCGCAGAGAATAAGCACCTTTTTGACGAGATCAAAGAAAAGGGAGTGGTCTGTAGTGAGACACTAATTGGACAAGCCCAATTGCCTTCAAATTTTATTCGCCGGAATCGTATTATCAGCGGACTTAGCAGGGGAGTGGTCGTGGTTCAGGCCGGAACTAAAAGCGGCTCACTTGTTACTGCTCTGAATGCCAATGAACAGAACCGCGATGTTTTTGCCGTCCCCGGAAACGCTCTTAAAGGTCGTCATACCGGTTGCCATAGATTGATCCGACTTGGTGCCAAGATCGTTGAAAATGCCGAAGATGTCATCAATGAATATCCTTTCCTCAAAGACCGACTAAAGGGACAAAAAGACATCTTCGTTGAATCGGCCAAAAGAAAAAAACTGGGAGTGGAAGAGGAAACTGTTCTAGCTTGTTTAAACAAAGAAGGTATCCATATTGACAATATTTTTCTGAACTGCAAATTGGGAAGAGCCGACATTATGAAAGCACTGTTGGATTTGGAGTTAAAGGGATATGTGAAGAGGGGGAAAGGGGATTATTATTCGCGTTTGATATAGTAATTCAAAAAGATTTTATGTTTGTGTAGAGACGCAATATTTTGCGTCTAGTAATGATGAATTATGGATGATTAATTATGGATTATGGATGATGGGTGATGAATGATAAATTATGAATGCAGCCTAATCGGGACGACAGCTTTGTAGTAATTTGGCATAGCGCAAAACCAAGCTCCGTAGGAGCGGAAGCTTCAGTCCCGTAGGGACGACAGCATTGTAGTAATTTGACACCGAACGAAATCAGGCTCCGTAGGAGCGATAGTCTTAGTCCCGTAGGGACGGCAGCTTTGAAAAATTGTTAAAAGAATAAACCAAGCTCCTTAGGAGCGACACAGCATGGGGGAAACATGGCGAATACATATTCACAATTATACGTACAAATTATTTTTGCAGTGAGCTTCAGAGAAAAACAGATCTTTGAGAAACATTGAGTTCAATTGGAAAAATACATTTGTGGCATTATAAATAACAAAAAAATCTAAACCGCTCTCAATTTATTGTAATCCTAATCATGTGTATGTTCTTATCGGACTGGACCCATCAATATCTGTTTCTGATCTAACTAAAACCATTAAAGCGAATTCATCAAAATGGATAAATGAGAACAGATGGTTTAATGGACAATTTAGGTGGCAAGAAGGTTTTGGGTCATTTAGCTATTCCAGATCTCAGATTGATGCTGTTGCAAAATATATTCTAAACCAACCTGAGCATCACAAAATATCAACTTTTAGAGATGAATATTTGAATTTATTAAAGAGACCTGAATTCAACAAGTAAGTGCAACTGAAAGAGCTTTGTAAAAACAGGCAAGCTA
>CAYNBL010000258.1:0-1509 GCA_964395205.1 uncultured bacterium
AAAAAACTGCTTTTGTCTTTTGTACCTGCCGCACAATTAAAAGAAGACCTTAGATAAGGATCAGATCTATGTCGATAAAAATAACCTTCCAACAGCTTATTGATGAATTCTCGGTTTCAACTGGCCGAACTAAAGCATTTTCTAAAGAATTCATCAAAGATGTTTTTATTACGATCCAGGAAGGTCTGAGACGTGATGAAAATGTCAACATTAAAGGTTTGGGTATTTTCAAACTTCAAGAAGTTACCGAAAGGGAAACCGTCAATCCCAAGACGGGTAAAGCAAGTTTGATCCAGGCACATAAAAAAGTGGTCTTTAAGCCCGAAAAGGCTTTGCGTGAAAAAGTCAATGAAAAATATGAGAAGCTTAAGACTAAAAAAATCAAGAAGAAAGAAGCTCCTAAACCAACACCTGAAATTATTCCAATTGTAGAAAAACCTGTTGAAAAGCAAGCTCTTATTTTTGGAGAACCGGCTCCTAAAGCTCTGCCAAAAAAGCCAACGCCGCCGCCTCCTCCCCCTAAAGATGACAAAAAAATCATGCCGACATTTGTCATTGAAGAAAAAAAGAAAAAGTCAGCTTGGAGATGGCTCTTACCTCTATTGCTTCTTATTTTCATATTCGTGGTCATTTATATCGTTCCAACTAAGTTTGATTCCATAGATGATTTTGCTTTCTGGCGAAATTGGGAGTGGAATAGAGATACTATCCCTAATCATCCTACCGTAGTCGAAACCACGGTCGTAGAAGCCGAAATTAAGCCCATTGAAGAGGCTGAAACGATTTTTGTGCAAGCCCCCATCCCTCAATTGTATGTAAAGGAAGCGGCGCCTAAGGAAACAAAGGAACCTATCCTTAATAAAAAAGAACAGGAACCTGCTCCTGTAGAAATAATAAAACCAATGCCTGAGCCTGACAATGAAGAATCATTGATCCATATCATAAAACCCGGGAATACTCTTTGGGGACTTTCCAAACAATATTATTCACGCACATCATTATGGCCAAACATCTACCGTAAAAATGTAGAAATATTGCGGACGCCTGATCTACTCATGATTGGAAGAAAACTCCTGATTCCCGAACTTCAGGGTAAAGCATTCTCTCTAACTAAAACGGATTCAGCGCGCATTGCGCAAGGATATTATCTTGCATATCGTGCTTATAAAAAATATGATGAAGAAAAAGCGGAAGGTTATCTGAAAGTAGCGAAGAAATTCAGTACGACGCTGGATAAATAAGATTAAAGACTAAAGTTTAAAGATAAAAGTAGGGGTTGGACATGTCCAACCCTTTCTTATTTGTACCAATATATTGAGTTCGGAGTATGAGAGTAGAGAGTTATTAATTCATCTTAAAAAAACAACTTGTTTATACATCTTGTTTTTCCTTATATTTCCTCGCTTTTGAAATTTGTTTTAACAAGCACCACGGGATGTGGCGCAGCTCGGTAGCCCCGAAGTATCCATTAGACTACCAAGTCCCCAAAAAAGCATTAAATTATAATGT
>CAYNBL010000259.1:0-1485 GCA_964395205.1 uncultured bacterium
TTCCCGTTGATAATGGCTATTTTTATACAGATTCAATGAATTCAAAGATCTATTTTTCCGATGGGAAGGATGTCAATGAGATCATTAGCGCTCCGGGTGTGGGATATTATTTTACCTTGTCCTCGGATCAAACTCTGCTTGGTTTTAAATATCGCGAGAAATCCGGAGGTAAAGAAGCTCCGGCTATATTGGATCTGAATTCAAATGAACTAAGTTTGTTGCATGATCCTGTTTATTGTGCAGGACAAGTTTCATTTTCAAATAATGGGACAATTTCATATACGATAAACAATATTCTTTACGTGAAATACAAGGATAGTATTCGTGAATATGATCTTGGTTCATATTCAAATTTAACTCCTATCTCGCCGGATGCCAATTCACTGGTATTTAATGATGATAATGATCAATTATGGATATTGGATCTACAAGATGGCACGCAAGAACGTATTACGGAAGGGGCTTATGGAAATGTCTTTCCATCATGGTCAGCTGACAGTCGCTTTATTGCTTATAATAGTCTCGATGGCTCATTGAAAATATTTAATCGAGATGAAAGATCGACAATAGATCTTGGACCGGGCGCAAATTTAATATGGTCGGATAACTCACATGAATTTACATATACTAAAATTTATCTGACCAATGAGGATGAATTGTCCAATACTGATATTGTTGTTTCTAATGTAAATAAGGATATTTTATTTACAACAAATACCGATAATTTGAACGAATCGAATTCATTCTATCGGAAAGATGGATCTGTAGCTTATCTTGCTAACAATGGAAAAGTGGTAAGTATGGAGAATAACTTCTTACGCAAGAAGAACTTGAACAATCTGAATTTTCCAACCTCAGCTGTTAGCTTTGCTCAGGAAACTCCGGCAGCGGACACTTATCTTGACGTACCCTATATTAATCAAGTGTATGATACACCGGGGCAACGAGGTTACTCTTCATGTGCTCCGACAACCGCCGCTATGGTTTTAGCTTATTATGGCGTGCTTCCAAAATGGCCTTTTGTTTCGGGGTTTGGTAATTTGAATAACTATGGCGCCTATGTTCATGAACGTTATTATTATAATGGAACGTATTTTGATCAAACCTATACGGACTGTAACGGTTCCGGTTCCTATTGTTATACTTGCTATGGTGGAATGGGCTATATGTGGACAGGCGGAAGTCCGAATTCCCGCATGAAGAATTATTACAGTTTACATGGGGTTTCAGGGAATCAGACCTGGAGTACGTCATGGTCGACAGTGGCTACTGAGATCGATAAAGAACAACCTTTTTCAATATGTAATTATCTCTCGGGATCCGGACACTTGATCGTGGGATTGGGGCGCGTTGAAAACGGTCAGCGAACCGTGTATGCCAATGATCCCTACGGGGATAGAAATATGTCAAGCTGGCCGAATTATTACGGGAAAACAGTGCAATACGATTGGCCGGGCTACAATCATGGACATGCTTCACTTAATT
>CAYNBL010000260.1:0-1472 GCA_964395205.1 uncultured bacterium
TTTAGATTAATACCTTCTCACTTACGAGGAGGTATTTTTTTATGCAATAAAATATATTAATGAAAAAGTAAGCTGTCATCCCGAGCGTAGTCGCCTGTCCACCGTAGCTTAAGCAAAGGTGTGTCATCTCGACCGAAGCGGAGCAGAGTGGAGAGATCTATTCATGAGGAAATGTAATAGAAACCCATCTATCCGCAGATTGCACAGATTAAGACTATTGGCTAATAGCTGTCTGCTTACAGCCACCCTATTGCATCATCCTGCCTGCCTCGACGAGTGTGTGTCATCCTGAACGTAGTGAAGGATCTATTCATGAGGAAACATAATAGAAACCCGTCTATCCACAGATTTCGCGGATTAAGACTATTGGCTAATAGCTGCCTGCTTACAGCCAACTTTACGCATCATTCTACCTGCCTCGTCGAGGGTGTGTCATCCTGAACGTAGTGAAGGATCTATTCATGAGGAAATGTAATAGAAACCTGTCTATCCACAGATTTAAAGATATTTGCTAGCCATTGTTTGAATGGTTCCGCCTTCGGCGAAGGAATTGATTGAATCAATCGAAATATTTGTTCTGTGTTTGCCACATCTGTTAAATAATATTTCCCATCTACAGATTTCATTTTCAGTTGACTACAATTTGTAGTCAACTCACTACCTTCTTTGGTTAAGCGGTATTTTAATACTTTCCAATAATTATTTGGATTTGGACTATCTGTAAGTGAAAAAGTAGCTCGTAATTCGCAATGTGTGACTCGTAGAAGATCTCACACAAAGGCACTAAAATACCAAGTCACTAAGCAACTAAAATGACGAGTTCAAGCTGTCATCTTGAGCGGAGTGAAGGATCTATTCATGAGGAAATGTAATAGAAACCCGTCTATCCACAGATTGCACAGATTAAGACTATAGGCTAACAGCTGTCAGCGATCAGTCTACAGCTTCACCCTATCGCGTCATCCTGCCTGCGCCGATGAATATCGGTGAACTCGTTTCAGGATCTCTTTGAAGGTTCAATTCGCAAATAATATAAATGCTTGTTTTGATATTTATCCTAGCCTCGGAGATTTTAAGTCCCTAAAGCACCCCTATCAATCAGCAAGTTACAGAAAGAGGTGCCCAAATGTTGCTAGTAAATATTTTACCCGTGGCAAAGTGTTATTTTATAAGAGTTTATAACTCGTTTGATTACTTGTTTGGGATTAATTGTTTACTATTAGATCAAGATGTGCGATTTTTGGGGAGAAGGTCAATATTAAAGTGTATGCGAACACAAAATATTACTTACATTTTACCATAAGCATATAAAGTAATTATTCTCTTGACATTGTTATTATAGCATAATATCTTTCAGTAGTAATAAATTAAGAGGATCTAAAATGGATAAGAGAAAAAATGAAATAGAGAGATTGAAGGAGATGCAATCAATTCGAACTACCTTTAACATTACTAAAGAGGGAAAAGAAGCT
>CAYNBL010000261.1:0-1423 GCA_964395205.1 uncultured bacterium
TCATCATGTTCTGTAATTTGAGATCTCTCCGCTCCGGTCGAGATGACAGGTTTAGTTTACTTAGACTTAAACTAGTCATTCTGTCCGCCAGCTGACGGGGTTGAACAAATTCATCATCCATCCAGCCTTCGCCCCGAAGGTTCAGGATTACGGCCGGTAGGCATCCATCATCCATCATACTCTTAAACTCTTTTTTATTTCAAATAATTATAAATTATCCTATATTCATTCCAATGGAAATTGGAAGTCATTATTACGCAGTATTGGCATTATGCAGAATGTTGGGTATTAAGAAGGAAGTTGCTTATCGCATCGCCTATTCTTCTGAATTTGTAGATGATTCTTTGATCAATCGCATCGTTTTTAAACGTGCTCCTCGTGGAGTGAAATGTCATTTTTTTGGTAAAAAACGCGGATTGGATAATACTGCTACCTGTTTGCCGATTATGACCGTTTGGACTTATAATCAAAAAAAGATCATCAATATATTTGTTCCATTTCATTTTGTCCCGGGCTGCAAAGGAAGTTTGTTTGATAAAAAGATGAGAACATTTCCAGATTCCCCCATCTTAAGATCATTAACAGAACGGGCTATTAAATCAGGTGATCCTTATTCAATAGGTATTATTCTGCATGTTTTGGGTGATGCGCATGCACATCAGGGATTTTCAGGTTTAGTTAGTCGAAGAAATCGCGTAAAAAGTCTGAAGATCGCACGCGAAAGTGTTCGTGGATTCATGGATACGGTCATTTCCTGGTATATGACCCGTGCAGAATGGATCTTCTCACGCCTCTTTGGAAGGATATTGCCGCTTTACAGTCACAGTCATGTCGGTACGGTCTCGGATATCCCTTCAGCTGAATGGAGCTACAAGTACAATAGCGGAATTTCGTTTTTACCCGAATTTAAATACACTGGGATCATAAAAAATCGTGAAAGATATATTACTGCATTTGATGAAATGCGTGAAATACTTTCCCGCTTTATTGAAAAATATCCCGAGATCAAAGAAGAGGTACCGAAAGTTGATATCAGCGTTTTTAATGAGCAACTGACAAAGGTTATCTCTCGAAGAGAATCTATTGTTGACTGGGAAGAATTTCTTGTTAATAATGATCTATTGTCAGATACCGATATGGAACTTCATTATGAAGCCCATGATTGGATACGAAAGGCATTTAAAGATTATAAACGGAAGAAATATTCCCGTGCTATCGTATGGCATGCTCAGGCTGCCGATGGTTTTGCTTATTCTGATTGGTATAAATACTACCTTGCTGCTCGAGAATATAAAGAGCATTATGATCTGCTTGTCATAAGACACGGCATCTATTGATCGTAAGACGTAAAACGTAAGACGTGAAGAGCAAAAATGTGTGTCATCTTGAGCCCCGATTGTTCGGGGAAAGATCTCAAATTACA
>CAYNBL010000262.1:0-1412 GCA_964395205.1 uncultured bacterium
TAACGTAGGTGTATCTCTATTACACTTACACCACCAAATAAGCGGTGTAAACACAATTGTTTATATTTTTCTTTTATCATCAAACAAGTCTTCTTATTCAAAAAAATCATCTATTGGATTTTTTATGTTGTTAATCGCTTTTTTTGATACATGTGTATATATTTCTGTCGTTTTAGAGCTGCTATGTCCCAATAATTCTTGAATATATCGCAAATCGGTGCCTTGCTCTAACAAGTGTGTCGCAAAACTGTGGCGTAGCATATGAGGAGTAACTACTTTTCTTAGTTCGGCTTTTCCGGCTGCTTTCTTCAAAATATTAGCTACACTTGATGCAGAATACTTTCCTCCGCTTTGTCCTTCAAGGAGATATTTGTTAGGACGATATTCTTTGTAATATTGTCGTAGCAATTGCAAAAGATTGCCAGAAAGTAAAGATATCCGATCTTTTTTACCTTTTGCTCCATTAATGTGAATAAGCATTCTTTCAGAATCGATATCTTCAGGAGTAAGGTTCAACAACTCGCTTCGTCTCAAACCCGCTGAATATATAAGCATCAAAATACATTTGTGTTTTAGATTGTTCGTTACATCGAAAATTCTTTTAACTTCATTTTTGCTGAGGACCTTTGGTAATTTATGTTCTTTTTTAGGCCGATGTAATTCATAGTATTGCTTTTCTCCACCAAGTATCTTTTCATAATAAAATTTAATCGCATTGATCCGCTGATTCTGCTGGCTGACAGATATATTCTTTGTTTGAATAAGTTTGAGGATATAATTGTTTATTTGCTCTGTCGAAATATTTTCAAGCTTATAATTCCTGAAGTATGTTTGAAAATCTTTAAAATAATGACAATAAACTTTGCGCGTATTAATACTATAGCGCTTTTGAATAAGAAGATCTTCGAATTTTTTTAAGGTTTTTTCAGGCATATTTACTACTATTTGTTTTTATGCAAAAAATTTAATTCATAATCATGCTATTATCAAGTTAAATTAATATGTGCCGTTAAACAGAATCTTTCGGGACTGTGAACGATTGATGCGAAAAGGTCATGTTGAAGAGTTGAATTGTTGAAGTGTTGAAGAGTTGAAGTGTTGAAATGTTGAAATGTTGAAATGGTGAAGTGTTGAATTAGGATGGTTCTTAGGTTAAACCTCAAACCCCATACCCCATACCCCATACCCCATACCTTACACCCTTACACCCTTACACCCTATACCTTACACTTTACGTCTTTTCTCGACCATCCGGCAGATCCTCTTCCCGACCCCGAAAAAATCGGGGCGGGATTCGGACACCAGCCGGAAGGTCTAACGTCTCACGCTCTTATAGATATCTTCCAGCTTCTCAATTACGACTTTTTTATCAAAACGTTTGATCGCATCTTTACGGATCTTTTTCGCATCGT
>CAYNBL010000263.1:0-1401 GCA_964395205.1 uncultured bacterium
TGAGAGACAATGATAATTGCCTTTGCATTTGTTTATACCACTTGAACAGAGGAAACATATCGGGAAGCACAACTTTATCAATAATATATTTTTCGGCAATAAGTAAATTATGATCAATATCCGAATGAGACGGGGCAATTATTTTTGCTTTTTCCCAATATCGTATGGCATTGCCCAATTCACCGTTTCTATAATAAGAGTTTCCTAGATTATAATATAATTCCCAGCTGACCTTTTTAGTCTTTTCCAATTGGCTAAAAAGTGCTATGGCATGTTGATAATCTTCACCAACATAAGCTGAAACGCCTTGCTTGAACAGCTGATCTCTATCAGCGTCGCCGGCAAAAGTGAGTGATACCAAACTTATGAGAAGCACCATGCTCATGGTGATCATGCGTTCCATACTTTTTCAATATCCTCTATCAGACCCAGAGCCTGATCTTTTAATTGGTTAAGTTGAACGTGCGACAGCATCCCGGGTGAATATTTGTAGGTTTCTATCGTTTTTTTAATATCGGGAATATCCGCATGAACGTCATCTTTCAACTGTTTATCATGCAGATAATCGATAAAAGCGGTCTCGATCTCCAGAAGAATATGTTTTGGCTCTTGTTCATCATTTATCTTGTGGAATCGGGTCAATGCTGTTTTTAAGGCATTTTTATAACGGATCTGTTTCATATTGTTCATCCGGATCTTCCAAATGATCTCAAGAGCAATAAAGAAGAGTATAAAAAGAATTGCAATATAATATATCATCCAGTTCTTATGATCTTTCACGGGATCATAACTCACATCATAGATCTTTCCTTCTCCCATTTGGATAAAGCGAATATCTTTAGATAAAACACGTACTTCATCGGGAGTCAAGGCGGTTTTATAATCTCCTTCTAATTCATTATGGGAGATCACCCGCAGATCTTTTACCGGAGACCGCAGGGTAATATATTTTTCTTCTTCGGGAGAAAAATAAGTAAAGGCTATATCGTCAAAATGAAATGTACCGGGTTTTGATGCTATCAGGACGTATTCCCAGGAACGTAAACCGCTGTAATCTTTATCTTTCAATTTGTAGTTGTTTTTTACTTTAGGTTCAAATACCTCAAATCCTTCAGGAAAGGCTTGTTGGGGAAAAGTAAAGTGTTCCAGATTTCCACTGCCGGTCAATTCCACTTTCAGGGCAGTTGCCTGATTTTCATATATGACAGTACTATCAAGCGCGACTTTCATGGTAAATTCACCAATGGCGCCTGTAAAGGCAGATCCGGCAGAAGCAGGAAGTGGCAGAACCGTGATGGTGTCGGAGGGTGCAACGATATTGATATCTTTCGTATTGGTTCCAAAGAAAGGGTCGTCAAATACCGTTCTTGCCTGACCGCTACGTTTGACTGAAATGCGAAA
>CAYNBL010000264.1:0-1369 GCA_964395205.1 uncultured bacterium
AGGATTCTAAACATTATAATTTAATGCTTTTTTGGGGACTTGGTAGTCTAATGGATACTTCGGGGGTCGAGATGACCCTCCTACGCTAAAGCACAGCCTTCGTAGCCGAGCTACTTCGGCGTAGTAGACCTACGGAGCGCAAGCAGTTTATGCTGTATTACAAAAAGCCTTATTATCTCTTCGGGGGTCGAGATGACCCTCCTACGCTAAAGCACAGCCTTCGTAGCCGAGCTACTTCGGCGTAGTAGACCTACGGAGCGCAAGCAGTTTATGCTGTATTACAAAAAGCCTTATTATCTCTTCTTTGTGGCTTTGTGTACTTCGTGCCTTTGTGTGAGGTCTTCACGATTTACGATTATCTCTATTCTTTCTCGACCATCCGGCAGATCCTCTCTACGTTCGGACACCAGCCGGAAGGTCTTTACGCTTCACGCAATTTCAGCCAAATAATTTTTCTGTCAAATTTAAACCCAAGGCTCTCCATCAGTTTGATCGTAGGTAGATTGTCGGGGACTATATTGCAATAGACCGACAAGCCGAGTTCTCGTTTCATGGCGATTCGAGCCAGAACGATATCACGCGCATAGCCCTTCTTGCGATATTCTGGAAGAACATGAAGAAAGCCAAGCGCACCGTCATCATGGGTTAATCCCCATGCGACCGGTTTCCCGTCCTTCACGATCGATGCGGATATATCGTGTTCAAGACGATCACAAATATAACCTTTATCGGTATACTCCCGGTAATCCGTATGCTCAAAGATATAGTCCGTATGTTCGGGTGTTAAGGGAATTATGTTGTTTACCGGTTTGGAGACGGTCACATCGGGATCCAGCATATAGCGCAATGTTTCCATGCGCCATTCTTCTTCCCCGTTCTTCACGATCAGCGGCAGCATCCATTCTTCGACCGAGTAAAAATAGGGTGACAGGTCTTTGTATTCCTTGATCAACGCCCCCAGATCGTTCTTATCTTGCCCCACACAATGGATCCACAGTTGGTCAGTGTAGCCGATGATCAAGGCACAATCGTTTTTAATAGCATAGGCCTTGATCGGATAGTTGGTATAATAACCCCGCGTTGCAATTGTGGCTTGGGGGTCAATATCCAAAATGCGTTGTAATTCTTGGTCAATCATTTTCTTTAATTCCTAAGATCGCTAATATGCGATTTAAATTGTTCAAGCCCTAAGGGGTTGTTTTTTTTGTACCGCTCCTACGGAGCTCATTATTCAAATCAGACTGATTAACTATAAAGCTATCGTCCCTATGGGACTCACGATATACGTCTTTCCTCTTACGTTTTACGTCCTATGTGGCGAATCTCATAACATCGTTTACACTTTTTCGGGTCCCTAGTAATTATATTT
>CAYNBL010000265.1:0-1358 GCA_964395205.1 uncultured bacterium
CCGACCTTGTCGATGGCATTATCGCCAGAAAATTCAATATGGTAACCGAATTGGGCAAGGAACTTGATCCCATGGCGGATAAAGTCCTTGTATTTCTGATGCTCTTTGCTTTTTATCGCATTACCTTACTTCCTCTTTGGGTGATCATTCCAATCTTTGCTCGCGATATCTTTGTTAATTATCTAAGGAAACGGTCCAAAGTTTTAAAGATCAGCTTTAAAACAAGCAATGTTGCCAAAGCAAAGACAGCTATTCAAATGACGTTTATTGGGGCTGTTTTAGCCATTCCTGCGATCATGGATCTGCCGATCCCGGAGAAATTCTTTAATTTCCTGGCCGATCTCGTCAGCGGTCCGGCGATTATGATCACTATGATCATTATCATGGTATTTACTGTTTACACGGGTGTGGATTATTATATAAAATTCCGCAAAGCGATAAACAACATTGATGGTTGACATTGATATAATTTTCGATTTTGTAGAGACGCAAAATATTGCGTCTCTACATAAACACTAAATGAAATACTTTTCTATTATGAAAGATCAAAATATAAAAAATAAATCACGTTGGTTCTCTCATGCGATCGGTTCTTTTTTTGGGATCGGGTATTTTCCTTTGTTTCCCGGAACAATCGCATCGCTTGTGACAGCTGCTATCATCTATATCATGGCCGGCAGGTTTGAGATAAAGCTAATTTGGGATATTGAGATATTATTTGTTTTATTGCTTATTGGCTTGCTATCGGGATATGATCTGGTCCGACATAAAGACATTAAAGACCCTAAATGGTTCGTAATGGATGAAGTCGCGGGCATGTGGTTATCCCTGATCGCTTTACCTAAAGATAACATTTGGGTCATATTGATCGCTTTTGCCATGTTCCGTGTCTTTGATATCACAAAGCCCTGGTTGATCGGTAAAGCAGAAAAGATTCCGGGAGCCGTGGGTATTATGTTTGACGATGTTTTGGCAGCGGTGCCTGCTTGGGTAATAACATTTACGATATGGAAAATATTTATAAATTAATGATGTAAAGACAAGGCATTGCCTTGTCTTTACCACGGATACAATGAAAAATAACAATCAATATCTTGCCGAAATTATCAATATTGGCGACGAACTGCTTGCAGGGCATACTGTAAATACAAATGCGACGTGGATGAGCAAAGAATTAAAGAATATTGGCGTAAAGGTCATTAAACATGTCGTGATCGCCGATGAAAAAGAAGCCATCATGAATGCTCTGGATCATGTTGAAACAGGAACGAATTATATATTTATTACCGGGGGACTGGGTCCGACAGAAGATGACCGGACCAAAGCGGTGATCACCTCATATTTTGGAGGACAACTGG
>CAYNBL010000266.1:0-1331 GCA_964395205.1 uncultured bacterium
AAAGCCCTTCAAAACATGGGTAACAGTTACGAACTTAACGGTATAAATAAATGGAGATATATTTATGCCGTGGAAGGAGCAAGCAGTAATGGATGCCCGAGAAGCATTTATCAAGGAGTATCTGGAAGGCAGTAATAGCTTTCAGTATCTCTGTGAGAGTTATGGAGTAAGTACGAAGACAGGCTATAAATGGCGACAGCGATTTATGGAAGGAGGTTATCCCGCCTTAGCGGATATGTCACGCCGTCCGCATTGTCATTCAAAACAATTAACAGAAGATGAGCTGTGCAACGTGATCAAATTGAAGCAAACATTTCCTCATTTTGGTCCAAAGAAAATATGTGAATTATATAATCGAGCTCATAAAAAAGATTTATCCTTATCCAGTGTCGAACGGATATTAAGTAAATCCGGTTACACCCAAAAGCGAAAGAAAAGGAAAATAAATTCTTTGGCGCATGATGCTATTATTTTGGAAGCCAAAAAGGCCAATGACATCTGGACGATTGATTTCAAGGGTCACTGGTTGGGTAGAGGTGGAGGTAAATGTGAACCCTTTACAGTGGTAGATCAATATAGCCGTTATATTTTATATTGTTTACCTTTAGCCCAAAGCAATACAGATCATGTTATGTCAGTGTTTATCGAGCTATTTAAAAAATATGGCCTTCCCAAAATAATTAAAAGCGATAACGGGTCACCGTTTGCACACGGTCTGTCACCTCGTGGAATTACGCGTTTAAGTAACTGGCTAATGAGCCTGGGAATTCATATCCATCGCATCGAGCCCGGGAAACCATATCAAAATGGGAAGCATGAACGGATGCATAAAGATATGAAACAAATCATCCAAAAAGGACCAAGATTAAGCTTAAAAGAATACTCAGCTGCACTAAATTTGTTTAAGATAGAATACAATGAACAAAGACCTCACGAGGGAATTGATATGAAGTTTCCTTGTGAATTATATCAGAAATCTGAACGAAAATATTTACTTCCTTCAAAAGACATTATCTATCCTAAAGATCTTCAAGTAAGACGGGTAACCCGTCATGGACAGATTGGATACGAGGGGAATAAATATACCATCTCGGGTACCTTAACCGGCTATTTGATCGGAATTAAAGATGAAGATATGACGGCTAGTGTCTATTTTTGTGATGAACAACTCGGGGAACTGGATCTGGAATTAAAACAGTTTGTCCCCAATAATCATGCTTTACAATTACATGGAGCAAATCTGTGAACTTGATATATTTTTGTGGAACTTTTAACCAAAAAGTGTTACCTATGTATTGAAGGTAAAGTGTTACCTATGTTTTGACGGTACA
>CAYNBL010000267.1:0-1295 GCA_964395205.1 uncultured bacterium
ATTGGTATTCCTATAAAAAAGTGGACACATAGTTAAGCCACAAAACATGGTTGATTTTCCTGATCTAAATAGTAATTATTCAGATATTGTTCTGGAGAGATATTTCCCAAAGTTGAGTGTCGTCTTTCCTTGTTGTAAAATATTTCTATGTAATCAAAGATTGCTATTCTGGCTTCTTTTCTAGTTTGGAAGGATCTCTGATAAATCAGTTCGGCTTTCAAGGTTTTAAAAAAGCTTTCAGCGACAGCATTATCATAACAATTTCCTTTTCCACTCATGCTTTGAATCATATCATTGCTTTTTAAAAGCTTTCTAAATTCACTGCATGCATATTGTATGCCTTTATCCGAGTGGAAGATTATTTTAGATCTTGTTTCAGATCGTAAAGATGCATGCTTTAGAGCTGCTACTGTCGTTTGAGAAGCAAACATACGATCACTCATTGACCATCCTACAACTTTTCGATTAAACAAATCAATTACAGTGGTCAGGTATAACCAACCTTCGCCTGTTTTGATATAAGTAATATCAGATACCCATATTTTATTCGGTCTATCTGTTTCAAATATTTGTTGAAGCAAATTTGGTGATATCAGCTTCTGATGTTTTGAATTCGTTGTTACTTTATACTTTTTATGACGTTTCGCCATAATTCCTGCCTCTTTCATTAAACGTGCCACCCTGGACGTACTGCATGTAAACCCTGCTTCCCAAAGCTCATATGCCATACGAGGACTACCATAATTGGATTTCTTTTGTTCAGCATGAATAATTCTTATTTCCTGAGTAATAATCTGGTTTTCATGTGCTGTCTTACTTAGGGGTTGTCTTAACCAAGCATAATATCGGCTCCTGTTTACTCTTAATACTTGGCACATTTTCTCCACACGAAATAGGGAGCTTTCTAGCTGTATAAACTTGTATTTCATAGTGTTTGTTTTGAGAAAATGGCCAAGGCTTTTTTTAAGATATCACGTTCCTCCTGGATATTGCGTAATTCCTTCTTAAGATCGTGTAATTCGCGCTCTTGGGGATCTCCTATTATTCCATTCCCCGGGAAAGCATTCTCTTTGGATGCTAAAAATTCTCGCTTCCATCGATGTAGCATATTAGGGGTTATTCCTAAACTTTCTGCTAATTCTTTTGGCTCTCTGTCGCTACTGAGTAGCAATTCTACTGACTCAGTTTTGAATTCCTTCGGATACAGTCTTCGTTGTTCACGCATTTTTAATCCCTTTTTTGATTCTTGTTAATTTAAGTCTTATCTGCGTGTCCACAAAAAGATAAGAAGACCA
>CAYNBL010000268.1:0-1281 GCA_964395205.1 uncultured bacterium
TCTTGGTAGTGTTCAATTAAAAACCCGGCATAATTCCGAGATTGATTCTTTTATGGTTGTTTGCAGTTTTGATGGAATATCATTCTCGGATACAACATACTGCGATACATCAGATATGATCATCAACAGTCTGGCGGTAGATAGTTGCTATTATATGAAAATCGCGGGTGTTAATGCTGCCGGCGTGGGACCCTTGTCCGAAATGCTTGCAGTTTCTGTGACGACCGTTGAACAACCGGTTTTGATCGTGAATGCTTTTGATCGCACAACGACTGGGAATAGCCTGGATTTTATCTGCCAGCATGCAGAAGCGGTATTAAAAAATGGTTACACATTGGTCTCGGCGAGTAATGAGGCCTTGACCGATGGACTATTGAGCTTTCCCTTTTATTCCAATATCATCTATATCCTGGGAGAAGAAAGCACGGTCGATGAAACTTTCAGTGATGCGGAACAGGATGTGATTGAGAATTATCTTAAAGCCGGTGGAAAAGTATTTATCTCTGGTGCTGAGATCGCCTGGGATCTCGATTATAGAGGCAGTGTATCAGATAAGGTTTTTTGTCATAATTTTTTACATATTGCTTATGCTCAGGATGCTCCAAACAATGCTACGGGTACTTATTATAATGTGAATGTAGTCGGGGATACTGTGTTTTCCGATCTGTCTTCATTCGCTTTTGATAATGGCACACATGGCACCTATGATGTTCGCTATCCGGATGTATTTACATCATTAAATGATGCTCAGGCATTTTTGAAGTATACGGGTTGTAATGTTGGTGCGGCAGGAATTGTTTTTGAAGGTATGTTCCCCGGTGGATCACAAGAGGGAAAGATCATGGTGCTTGGATTTCCTTTTGAAACCGTATATCCTGAGGAAAAACGCAATTCACTTATGAGGGTATTTTTCCAATTCTCTGTATTTGGACTGGATGTTACAGATGAAAACGGGTTACCAACTGAGCATTGTTTAAATCAAAACTACCCAAACCCATTTAATCCGATCACAACTATCAGCTTTCAGTTATCGGCTTTCGGCAATCTTGATCTGAGTATTTATGATGTGGGGGGAGTGCTGGTTGAGCAACTGATAAATGAATATACCGATGCTGGACGATATCAAATAAAATGGGATGCCTCCCATTTGGCATCGGGAGTTTACATGTGCGCACTTAGGATAGATAATGTTATGGTTGATACAAAAAAATTGATGTTGTTAAAATAAGGCCTAATGGTAATTTTAGGGGGCTAAAAACGTTATAATTAATTGAATGTTAG
>CAYNBL010000269.1:0-1264 GCA_964395205.1 uncultured bacterium
ACCGAATACAAGCGATATTTTCATGAAAACAGTTGTGACTTGATGCAAAAAACTGACTAAAAACAACAAAGACTGAAAAGAAAGCAGAACTTATTAAGTTGTGACTTGATGCAAAAAACTGACTAAAAACAACATGTTTATGAGATCAAATCACAAGCACGAGTTGTGACTTGATGCAAAAAACTGACTAAAAACAACATCTCAGATCGTTAATACTCAGACAGTAGGTTGTGACTTGATGCAAAAAACTGACTAAAAACAACCCTTTTACCCCTTCAAAAAGGCATGACGGGGTTGTGACTTGATGCAAAAAACTGACTAAAAACAACTTTTCATTTATTACTTCTCCTCATAGGTTTGTTGTGACTTGATGCAAAAAACTGACTAAAAACAACCTTCACCGATTATAATAGCGGGTACAACGTGTTGTGACTTGATGCAAAAAACTGACTAAAAACAACAAGGCATCCATGTGTTGATAGCTGATAAATGTTGTGACTTGATGCAAAAAACTGACTAAAAACAACAAATACTCGCCGTCACTGATTCCTGAATGAGTTGTGACTTGATGCAAAAAACTGACTAAAAACAACATAATCATTGAAACAATGGCAGAGCAATCGTTGTGACTTGATGCAAAAAACTGACTAAAAACAACTAGCGGCTAATCCATGATCCACATCCGTGAGTTGTGACTTGATGCAAAAAACTGACTAAAAACAACAAACCATTTCAATGGGATAACCAATTTGTGGTTGTGACTTGATGCAAAAAACTGACTAAAAACAACACAAAGAGGTTCAGAGGATCTATGCGTTCGGTTGTGACTTGATGCAAAAAACTGACTAAAAACAACTACGGTAAGTGGTGATAATGCAACAGCAGAGTTGTGACTTGATGCAAAAAACTGACTAAAAACAACATCATTGGGCCAGGCAATAACTGAATGCGAGTTGTGACTTGATGCAAAAAACTGACTAAAAACAACGCCGAAGTTATGCGACTAAAAAGAAGTAAAGTTGTGACTTGATGCAAAAAACTGACTAAAAACAACTCGAGAATTTAATTGTATCTGGCAATCTAAGTTGTGACTTGATGCAAAAAACTGACTAAAAACAACCGTACACTTTTTAACACGGATGTGAGTCATGTTGTGACTTGATGCAAAAAACTGACTAAAAACAACCCATACAAATAAGGGCTTGACATATGTTTGACGTCAGAGTAAAGTGGACAGTTTGAGGTAAGAAAATAAGAGACACTT
>CAYNBL010000270.1:0-1230 GCA_964395205.1 uncultured bacterium
ATGGCTAAAGTAAAATATGAACGTACAAAACCACATGTGAACGTAGGAACGATCGGTCACGTGGATCACGGTAAAACGACATTGACTGCAGCAATTACTTCGGTATTGGCAAAAGCAGGCGGTGCTGAAATTCGTTCATTTGACAGTATTGATAATGCCCCGGAAGAACGGGAACGTGGAATCACGATCGCAACGGCCCACGTCGAATACGAAACAGCCAAACGTCACTACGCACACGTAGATTGTCCGGGACATGCTGACTATATTAAGAACATGATCACCGGAGCCGCCCAGATGGACGGCGCTATTTTGGTGGTATCCGCAGCTGACGGTCCTATGCCTCAGACCCGCGAACACGTATTGTTGGCAAACCAGGTGAATGTAAATTACATTGTTGTTTACATGAACAAAGTTGATATGGTAGACGATCCTGAATTGTTAGAACTGGTAGAAATGGAACTTCGTGAACTTTTGAGCGAATACAATTTCCCCGGAGATGACATTCCGATCATTCGCGGATCAGCTTTGGAAGCATTGAACAATCCGGATGATCCTGAAAAGACCAAAAGCATTTACGAATTGATGGAAGCGGTAGATAACTACATTCCTGAACCTGTTCGTTCAATTGACAAACCTTTCCTGATGCCGATTGAAGATGTATTTTCAATCACGGGACGTGGTACAGTAGGTACCGGCCGAATTGAACGCGGTGTTATTAAAGTTGGAGAAGAAGTAGAAATTATTGGTATCGAAGAAGGCGCCAAGAAAACAGTGGTAACCGGAGTAGAAATGTTCCGCAAGCTATTGGATCGTGGAGAAGCCGGAGACAATGCCGGATTATTGCTTCGAGGAATTGACAAAGATTGGTTACGCCGCGGCATGGTTGTGGCAAAACCGAAGTCAATTACCCCTCATAAGAAATTCTTAGCCAAATTCTACGTATTGAAAAAAGAAGAAGGCGGACGTCATACACCCTTTATGGATGGCTATCGTCCCCAGTTCTATTTCCGTACAACAGATGTAACTGGCTCGATTAAACTACCTGATGGCGTAGAGATGGTAATGCCCGGCGATAACATCGAAGCAGTTGTAGAACTGATCGTACCTATCGCTATGGAAAAAGAACTGCGTTTCGCAATTCGCGAAGGCGGTCGTACCGTAGGCGCTGGTGTTGTAACAGAGATCATTGAATAAAGGTATAGAGCATTATGGCAGGACAAAAAATACGCA
>CAYNBL010000271.1:0-1175 GCA_964395205.1 uncultured bacterium
AATGTTCATTATTCATGATTCGATATTCAAGGAAAGGTCATCGCTACCAGCGGTTCATTACTTCTTCTGCGAATCCCCAAAATTTATCTAACATAACCGTTGTTCCATCATCCAACACGGCTTTTCCGCTAAAATATCCAAAAACTTGATGCTGATCGGATTGGATGAGCAGGACATTGGCGTTGGAGTGGCGGTCGAGGATGGGGGTGAACTGCATCTCGAAGCGTTTGTCGGAGGAGGTGAAGGTCCAGGGTTTGAGGACGGAATCTTCGGGAATGTTAAAACTGATATTGTCAAGTTTATGAGCTTTGCCTTTGTAAAAGAGCATGTTTTCGGTGGCCGCTGAGGTATCGCCGAAGCCATAACCGATATTGAAGCCGAAGAGCTCGCCATTCAGTTCACCGGAGGCGGATCCCCAGTACCATGTGTTTTGATAGGTCCATACGCCGCGACCCCAGTCGAGCACGCCAAAAGATTTAGTTTTGCCAAAATCGAGGGTTTTACCGTCAAAGGTGATGGTCCCGCTGGCGCGCATGTTGTTGATCTTCTGATTGTAGTAGAAACGCCCTTTTTTGTGGAAAGGTGTGGCTATGACCATAGACTCATGATCCGGATCCTTCTGCAGGGTGATCTCGCCTTTCAGTGGCAGACCGTTAGCAAAATTGTCTATCGAGACTTCCAATATTCTTTCGGTGGGAGAGTTCTCAAAGGTGAGAAAGAAATCGCGATTGATGTATTTTACATCACCTTCTTCCGATGAGGGCGGCATATCGAATTTGCCCATGGGGAAGGGTGTCATAAGGGTTTTGGTAATCTCGTATTTTGCTTTAAAATCAAATAAGGTGACCGAGATAAATCCCATATAGCCATTATCGGCAATGGTAAAAGCGATGCCAAATTTGTCGTTCAATATGGCATAATAATCCCATTCCTTAAGCCGGGTTTTGGGAGCTTTGATCTTATTCCGGTCGTAATCCAGGATCAGTGACCGTGCCCAGCCGGGTTCTTTTATCTGACCTTTTTTATCAAGTAAGGGTCCATTTTGTGTTATTTCGTGCTGCATGGCTAACTACCCTTTGTTTCTAAATATGTTTTCCTGTCATCTCGACCGGATCCCGCTCCGAAGCTTCCATTAGACTACCAAGTCCCCAAAAAAGCATTAAATTATAATGTTT
>CAYNBL010000272.1:0-1168 GCA_964395205.1 uncultured bacterium
TTTACTTTTAGTAGTTTCATTTATATTGAATTTAATATCAGCAAGTGTTTTCAAGGTTTCATTTTCTTCCAATGATACAACAAGTTTTTGGGAAATAAGATTCCATTCTGCTATAACGAAAAAATTAATCCAATCAGCCGGAAGCAAAATTTCTTCATTTAAAATATCGATCATCCCTTCGCCTGGATGTGTGTTGCTTTCATGGATTTGGCGTAAAAAACAGACCTTCGGAATAAAGGGTTTTTGTTCAATTTTTTGTTCTGGTTTTTCATATCCACTATAGCGTAGTGAGGCCGCGTTAAAAAATTCCAATTGACGATCTAAATCTTCTGTATTTTCAAATTGCCGACGGTTCCAAAAGAAACGAGAGAACACACTATTATTGCCTTCTATAGATCCTTGACTGAAAGGTTTTCGAGGTACGGCAAATACTGGAATAATTTGCTTTTGAAGCAAATATAGCATCACTCGACTTAAGGTACGTTTTCCAGATACACTTCCCTTAAATGTCGAAGCATTATCTAATTTAAGAACATCCGGTTTATCGAATTTACTCAAAAAATCATCACAAGCATCAATGAAATTATTGACTGTTAAATCCTCAATACGCTTATAATACCTGAACTTTGGGGCTTTTTTTGCGGAAAATCCTACAAAATGTAATGGTGTTCCACTTCCTTGAAGATAACGCCGCTGGATAAAATCTGCTTCCATAACACGATTACCTAAATAGCCACCATAAATCGTTGTTTCTGGGTAATGAAGGTATTTTGCAGCACCCCTGCTTTTACCTCTTGGATGGGATGGTAGACCCAAATCTTTCATAATTTGACCGATGGTTCTAAGGGGTGGCGGAGCCTCTTCATAACGCTTTAACCACGTCTGACTGACAGCAGTCGCCCCCGTAAAAAACTCCTGTTCTGATTCATTTAATTTTCGATGGATTTGCTTAATACGATCTTCTGTTTCTTGTGTCCATTTTCGGCGATTGCCTTGCTTCCAACCACGATGATCTTCTGTCATATCTTGCTCCGGGGATTGAGTCCATTTTACTACAAAATGACTACTCATCGAAACTCTTTTAATTATCTCTCGCTTGCTTAAGCCTTCCTCAAAATACAGATAATTGACTTTTTCTCTGTACGCGATAAGTTTTTTTTGATCATGA
>CAYNBL010000273.1:0-1130 GCA_964395205.1 uncultured bacterium
ATCCGCCTATTGTTTATATATATTTGGTGCTTTTTTGTAGTCCCGGAAGACATAAACAAAAAAGAACATGAAAACCTAGAAAAAGGAGTTAGCGTTGAGCACTTTCTCAGCCAAACCGACAGACATCAAGCATGATTGGTATGTAGTGGATGCCGAAGACATCGTCTTGGGTCGCCTTGCCAGTCAGGTAGCACAGATTCTGCGCGGCAAACATAAACCTATTTATACCCCGCACATGGATACCGGCGATTTCGTCGTTATTATCAATGCGGAAAAAGTTCGCTTAACCGGAAATAAAGCCGAACATAAAAGCTATTTCCGCCACACGGGTTACCCGGGTGGAACGCGTACAACCTCTTATAAACAGATGATGGATAAATATCCTGAACGGATAATCCAAAAAGCTGTTAAAGGCATGGTTCCCCATAATCGTCTTGGTCGTCAGATCATGAAAAAACTTAAAGTTTATGTGGGTCCGAACCATGAACATGAAGCACAACAACCCAAACCCCTGATCATTAAATAGGAGTAGGTAAAATGGCAAACGCAAAGCATGAAACTATTATCATCGGTCGCCGTAAATCCTCCGTAGCCAGAGTGATCGCTCGTCCGGGTAGTGGTAAAGTTACTATTAATAAACGTGAAATGAACGACTATTTTGGTCGTGAAACTTATTCAATGGTTATTCGTCAACCGCTTGAATTGACAAAGATGGATGGAAAGTATGATTTCTTTGTTAATGTACGTGGTGGTGGTCTGACAGGTCAGGCTGGTGCAGTTCGTCTTGGTATTAGTCGTACCTTGCTCGCATTACATCCCGACCTTCGTCCCGAATTGAAAGCGGCCGGATTCCTGACCCGGGATTCACGTAAAGTTGAACGCAAGAAATATGGTCTTCGCGGTGCTCGCCGTGCATTCCAGTTCTCGAAACGTTAATCAAATTATCGGAGTATTGAATATATGGAAAATGTAACCATTGAAAATCTGATCAGTGCCGGTGCCCATTTTGGTCATTTGACCAGCAAATGGAATCCTAAAATGAAAAAATACGTGTTCATGGAAAAGAACGGTATTCATGTCATTGATCTTGAACAAACATTAAAGGCGCTTGAAAAAGCATCTAAATATTT
>CAYNBL010000274.1:0-1127 GCA_964395205.1 uncultured bacterium
AAATGAATAGGAATTCAGCGAACCGGGTAATTCTCGTGGGACACATTGGTTTAGATCCTGAGATGAAGACCCTAAAAAACGACCGCAAGGTATCCAACTTCAATCTTGCCAGTAATTACGGCTGGCGGGACGCCAAAGGCGAGTATCAAAATCGTACCGATTGGCATCGTATCGTTTGCTGGGGGAATCTGGCTGAATACAGCCACAAATTTGTCAAGGGTCAGCATGTGTACGTTGAAGGTAGTTTGCGAACCCGTGAATGGATCGATGAAAATGAGAAGAAACATTTCATTACAGAGATCTATGCCGATATGTTGACACCCTTGGGAAAACGCAAAGACAAAGATGAAGAAGGCGCAGAAGCTAAGCCCGATGAAAAAACAGGGGACGATGTCCCGTTTTAAAGACGGGAAGATGAAAGGGGGGAGGAATCCTCCCTTTTATGTTTATAATGAAATGAATTTTAATAAAATAGCCTTGGGTTTAAACCCAAGGCTACTGAATCACAAGAGGTAAAAATTATGTCGTTTTATAGTCTTTGGGTTCATGTCGTTTTTTCAACTAAATCCAGATATCCCCATTTAGTGAAAAGTCTTCGTAAAACTTTAATACAGCATATTATTGACTATGCATCTCAAAACAATATTCATGTAAATTTTATTAATGGATATATTGATCATCTTCATTTATTGATTTCAATGAACTCAAACCAATCTATTGCTGAAGTTGTGCAATTAATTAAAGGAGAATCATCACATTGGATTAATAAAAACAATTTCACCGAAACTAAATTTGAATGGCAACGCGAATATTATGCTTCGACAATTAGTTATCAAGATAAAGAAGAAGTAAGAAATTATATAAGATGTCAAGAAAAACACCATATGGATCGATCTTTTGATGAAGAGATGGAAGAATTATTAAAACAAAATAATTATCAGTAGCCTTGGGTTTAAACCCAAGGCTACTGATATTATCTTTAATAATTAGGCTTTAAATCCACGACAATTGATAATCGATTTAAATATTAATTTATTACTTATCACTCAGAAAATATTTAATTGTCAACTGTGGCCTAATTGCAAAAAATGAGGCTAAAAACGTTATAATTAACTGAATGTTAGGAA
>CAYNBL010000275.1:0-1123 GCA_964395205.1 uncultured bacterium
GACTTCGTTTGTACGGTTATATGAGTTCTGATGTTATCGGTCAGATCCATGCTACCATGCTGCCGCTCTGGACAGGCAATGTCGGCAGCAGCATTAATAACATCATTCTGATCGTGGGTGTTTTAACCGGCCTTTTCTACTTCTTCTTCTCTGTAGAACATAAAGGTGCGCTTAAAGTCGTATCACGGATCGGTATTTACTTCCTTATGGTTTACTTCGGAGCTTCCTTCGGGTTTGCCGTCATGGGTCGTATTTCCCTTCTGATCGGTCGTTTCAACGATTTGATCCTCTATTCCGGAAAAGAATATGGATTTGCGACACCCATCCTTCTTGTCGTCATGGTCGTTGTACTTATACTGACCACTCGAAAGAAAAAATCAGAAGAAGTATAATGTTTTTATGATATACAATGAACGCCCTGCCGGTTTTATCGACGGGGCGTTTTTATTTTAATTTCATTTTGAATTTATTTTCTCTCGTTGTTAAATTCATCACAGAACAAAAACGGAATAATTATGAAAACGATCAGCTTTGATATTCGCACTCCGTCCCGAAATGCTTTTTTGGATATAACTGACCGTCTACAGAATATATTAAGCGAGAACGGCTGTAAAAGCGGAATTATGACCGTTTTCACACCCCACACAACCGCCGGCATCACAATAAATGAAAATGCCGATCCTGATGTTCAGCACGATCTGAAATACAAATTGAATGAGATGATCCCAAAAGATGAAGTAGCTTACCGTCATGATGAAGGGAATAGCGACAGTCACTTAAAATCATCCCTCTTCTCCCCTTCTTTAGGCCTCATCTATGAAAACGGACGATTATTGCTCGGCATCTGGCAAGCCGTATATTTATCTGAATTTGATGGACCCCGAACACGGAAAGTTTATGTGAAAATAATTGAAGACACTAACTCATAAAGAGAATACTATGAAACGAGCCCTTTTGCTTTTGGTCACCTTAAGCATGCTTTGCCTGCCTCTTCTCGCAGAAGACACAGATGAGTCCCCCTTGAATATTTATTCAGAAATTGATATGTATCTTGGTTTTAAAATGGGGATAAAATACGAAATAAACAATCATTTTGATCTTCACACAACGTTCGGAATTAATC
>CAYNBL010000276.1:0-1088 GCA_964395205.1 uncultured bacterium
AAGGGTCGTCAAATACCGTTCTTGCCTGACCGCTACGTTTGACTGAAATGCGAAATGGTTTCTGAGCTAAAATAAATTCCCCGCTTTGTGTGGGCGTGAGTGTTAAAGATGCAATACCCGCAATTAAATACTCTTTACCGTTTATTACTTTTTTTGAAGACTTGGGTGAATTACTAAGATCAAATTTATCTACGATAAACCCATCTAATGTATTTAAGGGAGCGGTCGTATAATTCACGACATTCTCGGCTGTATATAGAAAATAATACAAGCTGAAGGTTTCACCCTGATAGACTCTATTTTTATTAAGAACAGTTTCCATGAACATCGTGGGTATGTCGATTGAGGGATCCAGTGCATCAATTTTTGCTGATTTACTTACCATTAATGCAATAGGGTCAGTATTATAAACTTGATTCTTGATTTTAAATTCATAAGCAGGAACTAATATTTTACCGCTTTTCTTGGCAATAATATCATACGAAACCTTGTTAGTCGATGTAGATTTTCCGTTTACCCACGAATAATTAGTTGAACTGTAAGGACCGCCAATCACGCTGAAAGCATTATGTAATTTAAGATCAACGGAGCGAGGCGAGTTTTTTATATCTTCAAAAGTAAAGGTGATCTGCACTTGCTCTTGCATTGAAAAACTGGACTTAGAGACCGTACAGGTCACTCTCTGTCCCCATAACATGACAGAGAATAGGAGAATGATCGAAATAAGTCCTATTTTGCCCCGGATTTTTACCATTCTTTGCTTCGTTTTATCTTTTTACCTTTTGCTTTGCTGAGGATCATTTTTTTCATGGATTGCTTTTCTTCTTCTTTCATAGCATTCAGAATATTCTTGGCCTGTTCTTTTGTCAAATCCTGAGCCTGAAGATCCTTTTCACTCAATTGTGACTTTGACTGCTGTTGCTGTTGATCTTGATCCTGTTGCTGCTGTTTATCTTGAGACTGATCTTTTTGTTGCTGATCCTGTTTATCTTGCTTCTGCTGATCTTTTTGCTGTTGCTTTTGCTGTTCTTGCATTCGTCGCAGGGTTTCATACATGATCTTGCTATTAACATCTTCGGGATCGTAGA
>CAYNBL010000277.1:0-1076 GCA_964395205.1 uncultured bacterium
CCACTGCGTTTATCGTTTGTAATAGACACCTTGTTCCACTTGTGCAACACTGTACGTCTCACGTCTTACGGTTTACGCCTGCTCTTCGTATCCGCCAACCGGCGGAGAAGGTGGATCAATTGTCAATTAATTTGGTTCCGCTCCTACGGAGCTCATTATGTTAATTGGGCACCCTATCTACAAAGCTTTCGTCCCTATGGGACTTACGCTTTTCGTCTCACGATTCACGCCTGTCCTCCATAGCCCCGATTTTTCGGGGTGAAGGCGGGTCTTACGTCTTACGTTATATACATGAGACGCGATAAATCGACGTCTCTACACTAAACCCCTAAACCTTTACTTCTTACGTCTTACGTCTTACGTCTCACGCCTGTCCTGCGAAGTTTTAACGAAGCAGGGTCTTACGTCTCTTCTTCATTCTTTTCCGACCATCCGGCAGATCCTCTCTACGTTCGGACGCCAGCCGGAAGGTCTCATGTCTTACGACTTGTTATTTGATGTTTATCTGATTAAATTTGAATCTAAATTTTTGGAGACCGCATGGATTGGGATATAGTTATAGGATTAGAAGTACATGTACAGTTAAACACAGAAACAAAAGCCTTCTGTTCCTGTAAGGTTAATTATGGTGATTCTCCTAATACTCATGTGTGTCCCGTTTGCCTCGCTTACCCGGGTGCTTTGCCTGTTTTAAATATAGAACTGGTCAATTCCGCCGTTAAACTTGGTCTTGCGACCAATTGCTCTATTCGCCCGCATAGCACTTTCGCACGAAAAAATTATTTTTACCCCGATCTTCCCAAAGGGTATCAGATATCCCAATTTGATGATCCGATCTGTTATGAAGGTTATGTTGATATTGAAGTGGATGGCAAAGAGAAACGCATCGGAGTAACCCGTATTCATATGGAAGAAGATGCGGGAAAATCCATGCACAGTGAATCCGGTACTCTTGTAGACTTGAACCGCTGCGGTACTCCCCTGCTGGAGATCGTCAGTGAACCTGACATGTCTTCTCCCCAGGAAGCTTACGCCTATTTAACGACTTTGAAACAGATCGTTCGATATACTGAAGT
>CAYNBL010000278.1:0-1044 GCA_964395205.1 uncultured bacterium
TGGCGAATCTCATAACATCGTTTACACTTTTTCGGGTCCCTAGTAATTATATTTTATCGTTACTTCTTTAACAAAATTCCATAACCGGGATAGGATTTTTTGCTGTTTCCCGCAATTGATAATTAAATGTCTTTATAAGATTACGAGGTACTCTTTTTTCAGATCTGTAATAAACATTTAAATATTGTTGAGCAGTATCAATTGTAAGCCAAACATATCCAAAGCTAAGCTGTTTGCTAATGTAAAATTCTTCGTTTAAAATGTTAACGTATCCTTTTTCATTTACAAAACGAATAAAATGGATATATCCTTTTGTAATTGGCAGATCATTGGATTTATTAAAACTAAAAGTATCAGGAAATTGCCTCGTTTTATAATTGAGCATAAATAGCTTATTGTAGCGATTGTTTTTATAGTTTTGATATTGATTATGTTGGTCTATAAAAAGCTTCGCTTCGTTCCGTAAATGGGCAAGATTTTTGAAATCCATAAAAGACCAAAGCATATCATTAAAACGGCCGTTAAAACTCTCTATAAATCCATTTCTCCAAGGTTCTTGAAATGGAATAAAAACTATTTGCACACCAAAGTTTAAACAAAATCTAGTTAGTTTTCCAAAGGTTCGAGGAAAATTTAAACTCCCCTTAAAACAAGCTTCATTATCCAGCTTTAGATAATTAGGTTTTGCATGTTTTCGCCAGTCTTCAGCAACAAAATTGATGATATTATCAGCTTCTTTTGTTCTATATTGATTTATGTTTGCAAACCCGGTATATGTATCAACTCTATTAACAGAAATTATACGTCCAAATCCTTTTATATATCTCGGCGTTACAAGATCCATTGCATATATATCCCCAGGATGTTTAGGATAAATTTCGGGATAATATGTTTTAGTTTGTTTCTGTAATTTGCGACTGATTTTTTCTTGAATTAAATGATTTCTTTTTAACACCCTATTAATTGTTGAAATGTGAGGCAAATAAGGGTATCCCGCTTCATCTAATTTTTGATAAATAGCAATAGCTCCATGATATGCGTAGC
>CAYNBL010000279.1:0-1014 GCA_964395205.1 uncultured bacterium
GAGGCTATTTGGCCAAAAAATGATCTGTAAATTGAATTTTTCTTTCCCTTTTTAAACCCGAGTGATTTCTTAGTTTTGATTTTAGATTTGTAAAGGATCCATCCAATGAATTTGTGGTGTTTGGAATATTCAGATCAGGGTAATCTTGATAAGTAAAAAGATAGGGTGTATTTGTTTTCAAACTTCTATATGCACTCCGCAATCGTTTGTGAGTATAATGCCATTTTCCGGTATCAGGGTCAATCGTTTTCTCTTTTATATAGTTGCCCCATTTGAGATGCCATTGCTCTAAAGAAAAACACTAGGATGCTTTATCAATAGATGTAAGAAACAAAGATAATTGTCTTAACTTTTGCCCGGCTTCCGTACGTGGATTTCGTGTTAAATAACGTCGTACGATCATTTGCTGATGGAAATGACACATTTGTACCGGACAGCCGGGAAATGCTTTAAATAAGCCTCTTCTGCCATCGCAAACAACGGCTTTTATGTCCCAACCTTTCAATTTCAGAAGTCGTATTCCTTGTTTATAGAGATGGATCGTTTCGTTTATTACATAATTCCAGTAAAGATTTCTTTTTCCGTAACTATCTCTAAAAACCATGACGCCAAAGCCACGTCTGAAATAAGTAGTATCCATTATAATCACTGTTTGGGAAGGTTCATATTCTGGATAATTAATTTTATACTTTTCTAATTTTGAGCGAATAGTATTAATAGACAATTTGTACTTTTTAGAAAGTTGCAAATAGCTTTGCTTACCGTCTGTATAATCAATAAATATATTTCTTATTAGATTATTTATTTGTATTGCTGAATTGAAAAATTGATGATCACATGCATTGCATTTATAGCTTTGTTTAGCATCTTTTTTTCCGTTCTTTTTAGTGCTTGTACACCCACATTTTGGACATGATTTTTTTCATTTTTTAACTTAATTAAATTAATTTCCCGGTATTTTCCTAACATTCAGTTAATTATAACGTTTTTAGCCTCATTTTTTGCAATTAGGCC